>NZ_JCAFTG010000018.1:0-64157 GCF_059370035.1 Stenotrophomonas sp. YJH_SMC_37 | reverse complement strand
TCCCTGGTGAAATTAGCGCTGTGGAACCACCCGATCCCATCCCGAACTCGGAAGTGAAACGCAGCTGCGCCGATGGTAGTGTGGCTCAAGCCATGCGAGAGTAGGTCATCGCCAGGGTTTACACCCAAAACCCCGCTGCTCGCGCAGCGGGGTTTTTCTTTGTGCGCAGGAAATGCGGGTGGTGCCGGCCGCTGGCCGGCAACCCGATGGCGTTACATCGCCTGCTAGATCCACGCCATGCGTGGATGCCGTCCACGAGGAAGCATTGCGCCAACCAAGGTTGGCCGCTACCAATCGATTGCCGGCCAGCGGCCGGCACTACCGGCAGATCCACACCAGTCGTGGATCTGCCGCCGACGGTACGCAAAAGAAAAGCGGCGCCCCGTGGGGCGCCGCTCTGCTCTCAACAGTGCTCAGTCGAGCATGGCCCGACTTTACTTGGCCGAAGCCTTGTCCTTCATCATCGCGTCGCGGGCCGCCTTGAACGGGTTACCTGCATACCAGTTCGGCCAACGATCACCACCGGCCAGTTCCTTGCCCACGCCGTACATCAGCTGCAGGTCTTCAACGGTGCCGTCCAGCTTCCAGGTGGCCGCGTCGAACTCGTCCTTCGGGCCATGGTAGCGGTTGGCGCCGTAGTCCGCCGCGGCCTTGCGGCCCGCTTCCACGCCACCCTCGCGCAGGTCCTCGCCGCCATCGGCGTACAGGGCCGGCACACCGGCCTTGGCGAAGTTGAAGTGATCCGAGCGGAAGTAGAAGCCGCTTTGCACCGAGGTCTCACCGTGCAGCGTACGGTCCTGGGCGGCGGCCAACGGCTTGAGGATGTCCTCCAGCTCCGAGCTGCCGAAGCCGGTGACGGTCACGTCCTTGGCACGGCCGGCCACCGACATCGCATCGATGTTGATCACACCGGCGATCTTGTCCAGCGGGAAGGTCGGATGGGCGACGTAGTACTTCGAACCCAGCAGGCCGGATTCTTCCAGGGTCACGGCCAGGAACACCACCGAACGCTCCGGCTTCGGGTCCTGGTGCGCCATGGCTTCGGCCACTTCGAGAATGCCGGCCACGCCGGTCGCGTTGTCGACGGCGCCGTTGTAGATGTTGTCGCCGGTTTCACCCTCATGCTTGCCCAGGTGGTCCCAGTGCGCCATGTACAGCACGGCCTCGTCGGCACGCTTGCTGCCCGGCAGCACGCCGACCACGTTGCGGGACTGCTTCTGTGCGATCTGGCTTTTCAGGTCGACCGCTGCGGTGGCCTTCAGCGGTACCGGCTTGAAGCCGCGCTTGCTGGCATCCTTGTAGGCCTGCGCCAGGTCCAGGCCGGCACCGGCAAACAGGGCCTTGGCCGCCTCGGCGCTCAGCCAGCCCTGCACTGGAATACGGGCTTCCGGGTCATCCTTGGCCGGCAGGTCGTATTGCGGGCCCGCCCAGGAGTTCTTCACCACGTCCCAGCCGTAGGATGCGCCGGCCGTGTCGTGCACGATCAGTGCAGCAGCGGCGCCCTTGCGCGCGGCCTCCTCGAACTTGTAGGTCCAGCGCCCGTAGTAGGTCATGCGCTTGCCGTCGAACAGCTTCTCGTCGTCGACATGGAAGCCCGGGTCGTTGACGAACATGACGACCGTCTTGCCCTTCCAGTCCTGGCCGGCGTAATCGTTCCACTTCTGCTCCGGTGCATCGACGCCGTAGCCGACGAAAACCAGGTCGCTGGCATCGACCTTCACCTCGGCCTGGCCGGTACGAGTCCCCACCACCATGTCGGTGCCGAACTTCAGCTCGGTGGTCTTGCCGCCCTGGGTGATCTTCAGCACGGTCGATTCGTCGGCCGTGGTCTCGGTCATCGGCACATCCTGGAACCAGCTGTCGCCGTTGCCGGGCTGCAGGCCGATGCGCTGCATCTGGTCGCGGATGTAGTTGACCGTCAGCTCTTCACCCTTGCTGCCCGGGGCGCGGCCCTCGAACTCATCCGAGGCCAGTGTCTTGACCATCTCGGCGAAGTCGCCGGCATTGATCTCCGGGGAGAACGAATGGGCGGCCGGCTTCGCCGCAGGGGTGTCGGTGGCCGGCGCGGCGGCGGGCGTGTTTTCGCCTTTGCAGGCACTGAGCGCGGCCGCGGCGGCCAGGCACAGGAGGAGTTTGCGGGGCATCGTCGATTCCTGGAGAACAAAGGGCGGCCGCACCTGATGCGCGACCGGTAACAGTGAGTATCACCGAACCGGCAGGTCCGGCGGGTTCAGTCCGCCGGGGCGGTTTCGGTGTCGAACGGAATTGGCTCGGCGCCGGTCACCGGGCCGATGCGAGCGGAGCGATGCACGTACAGCACCACTTCGCGCTCGAACTGCAGGGGGCCGTTGACCACCGCATTCGGGCCGATGATCACGCGCGGCTTGCGGCTGGCGGTCAGCGAGACACTGAAGTTCGGCTTGCGCACATGCACACCGCCGTTGACCTGCGAACCGATACCGACGGTGATGTCACCATTGACGGTCTCCACGTCCTTGCCGACGCGGCTCTCGACCAGGCCGATGCCGCCGTTGACGGTCTCGACGCCGCCTTCGATCTGGCTGCCGCGATCAGTGAAGATGCTGCCGTTGACGGTGCTGACGCCGCCACTGGCGATCACTTCACGACCCAGGCGCACACCGCCGTTGACCGTTTCGATCTTGCCGGTGCGCGCGCGGTCGGCGACCTTCACCCCGCCGTTGACGGTGTCGATGCTGCCGGTCTCGACGCCTTCGC
Source organism: Stenotrophomonas sp. YJH_SMC_37 (assembly GCF_059370035.1). Lineage (NCBI taxonomy): Bacteria > Pseudomonadati > Pseudomonadota > Gammaproteobacteria > Lysobacterales > Lysobacteraceae > Stenotrophomonas > Stenotrophomonas sp. YJH_SMC_37. Next base: position 61,421 of record NZ_JCAFTG010000018.1, on the reverse strand, counting down.
CGACGCGGATGCCGCCGTTGACGGTGTCGAGCTTGCCGTAGCGTTGACCGGGTTCGGCGCTGATGCTGCCGTTGACCTTGCTGATGTTCTCCTGCGCACAGACCGGCCCGGTGGCCAGCAGTACGCCCAACAGCAGCGGAATGGAAAGAGTTTTCATGGCGACCTCGATGGATGTGCGGCTGGCAGGCCGCGTGCGGAGATGTCACCATTCCCCGGTAGCCCCCGCAACTGCCTGAAGTCACTGGAAAGCCCTTGCGCGACAACGCCTTCCCATCACGCCGACATCACATCGCCGCTGCCCGCGGCGGTCGCTGCCTGCTGCTGGGGCTGGCGTTGGCGCTGGTCCTGCCGCTGCCCAGCGGTGCGCAGACCACCCGCGAGACCGAGCGCAAGCTGCAGAAACTGCGAACCGAACTGAAGGGCGTGGCGCAGGAGCGACGGCAGATCGAGGGCCAGCGCGGGCAGGCATCGCAACAACTGCGCGAGGCCGACGAGAAGGTAGCCCGCACCGGCCGTGCCCTTGCGCAGACGGAAGCCGCGCTGCGCGAGCAGGGCCGCGCCCTTGCCGAAGCCGAGCAGCGCCGCAGCACGCTGCAGGGCAACCTGGCCCAGCAGCACCGCGAACTGGCCGGGCTGTTGCGCGCGGCATATCAGCTGGGCAACCACGCACCGCTGAAGCTGCTGCTGTCGCAGGACACGGTGGCCGATGCCAACCGCGCCCTGGCCTACCATCGCTACCTGCAGCGCGAGCGTGCGCAGCGGATCACCACGCTGACCGCCGACCTGAAGGAGCTGGAAGCGCTTCAGGCGCAGATCGCCGAGCGCAAGCAGAAGCTGCAGGGGACGCAGCAGGACCAGAAACAGCAGGCAGCCGCCCTGGAAGCGGACCGCCGTGATCGCGCAAAGACCGTTGCCTCGCTGGAAGAGCGCTTCAAGGACCAGCGTGAGAAGGAACAGGCACTGGGCCAGGACGCCAAGGCACTGGAAACGCTGCTGGCCAACCTGCGTGCCGCTGCCGCGCGGGCCGAAGCCGAGCGGCGCGCCGCTGCACGCCGGGCCGCCGCCGAGAAAGCCGCTGCCGAGCGCGCCGCACGCCAGGCCGCCGCGCAGGGCCGTCCACCGCCGCCCACCAAGGTTCCACCTGCGGTGGCGTCGGCACCGGCGCCGAAGGTCGGCGGCCTGGGGTGGCCGTTGTCCGGCAACCTGCTGGCCCGCTATGGCGGCAAGCTGCCCGATGGGCGCACCAGCAGCGGTGTGCTGATCGGCGCGCCAGCCGGCAGCACGGTCACGGCCGTGGCCGATGGCACCGTGGTGTTCTCCGACTGGATGACCGGCTACGGCATGATCCTGATCGTCGACCACGGCAACGGCTACATGAGCCTTTACGCGCATAACGACACCCTGCTGAAGGATGCTGGCGCGCGGGTCAGCCGCGGCGATGCGGTGGCCAAGGTCGGCAATTCCGGCGGCCAGGGCGTCACCGCGCTGTACTTCGAGCTGCGCCGTGGCGGGCAACCGGTCAACCCGGACAGCTGGCTGCAGCGGCGCTGAATCCTGGCCCGCCGGATGCGGGCCGGATTCAACGGGAATTTAGCTGTGCTTCGCGCATAATCGGTGCATGTGCCTTGGGCACCATGCCACCGTCGACAGGAGTGATCCATGCGCGCAGCCCGTACCGCCACCCTCTTGCTGGCCCTGTTGCCAGCGCTGTCCTGGGCGCAGCAGACCGCGCCCGCCCCCAGCCCGGAAACCAGCGGGCAGGCAGCGAACAGCGAGGAGGCGGTGACCTCGAAGGTGCCGCTGGAGGAAATCCGCCGTTTCGTGGCCGTGTACAACGCGGTGCGCGCCGCCTATGTCGACCCGGTCGATGACAAGAAGCTGATGCAGTCAGCCGTGCGTGGCCTGCTGCTCGACCTTGATCCGCACAGCACCTACTTCAACAAGGAAGACGCGCAGGCCTTCGACGAGCAGGCCAACGGTGCCTACGAGGGCATCGGCGTGGAGCTGCAGCAGCAGCCGGACAATGCCAGCATGAAGGTGATCGCGCCGATCGACGACACGCCGGCAGCCAAGGCCGGCATCCTTGCCGGCGATTTGATCATCGCCATCGACGGCAAGCCGATCAGCGCGATCGATGCCAGCGAACCGCTGCGTGGCCCGGCCGGCAGCAAGGTGGTGCTGACCATCGTGCGTGATGGCAAGCCGAAGCCGTTCGATGTCAGCCTGACCCGCCAGACCATCCGCGTGACCAGCGTGCGCAGCCGCCTGCTCGAGCCGGGCTATGGCTATATCCGCCTGAGCACCTTCCAGGCCGATACCGGCTCGGACTTCCAGAAGCATGTGCAGCAGCTGCAGAAGCAGTCCGGTGGCCAGCTCAAGGGCCTGGTGCTGGATCTGCGCAGCAACCCGGGTGGCCTGCTGACGGCCGCCGTGCAGGTCGCCGACGATCTGCTCGACAAGGGCAACATTGTCAGCACTCGTGGCCGCATCAGCATCAGCGATGCCCGGTTCGACGCGACCCCGGGCGACCTGCTGAAGGGCGCACCGGTGGTGGTACTGGCCGATGCCGGTTCGGCCAGTGCCTCGGAAGTGCTCGCCGGCGCGCTGCGCGACAATAAGCGCGCCCGAGTGGTTGGCAGCCGCACCTTTGGCAAGGGCTCGGTGCAGACCGTGTTGCCGCTGGACAACGGTGATTCGGTGAAGCTGACCACCGCGCGCTATTACACGCCCAGCGGCAAGTCGATCCAGGCCACCGGCATCGTGCCGGATGTTGAGTTGAAGCCCGCCGCTACGTCGGCGGAGGATGCCCTGCCGGCCAGCCTGAGCGATTACAGCGAAGCCACCCTGCCAGGCCATCTGCGCGGCGACGACGAAGGCACCGAGGGCTACCACGCCGGTGCGGTGCTGCCGGGCGACGGCCCGATCAACGACGCGCTGGCCGAGCTGAAGAACCCCGGTTCGGTGGCTGCACGGTTGAAGGCCGAGGCCGAGAAGGCGGATGCCGCCAAGACCGCGAAGGCCGCTGCGGCGAAGCCGGAAGCGAAGGTCGAACCTAAGCCGGAAGCAAAGCCGGAAGCGAAGGTCGAACCTAAGCCGGAAGCAAAGCCGGAAGCGAAGGTCGAACCTAAGCCGGAAGCAAAGCCGGAAGCAAAGCCGGAAGCAAAGCCGGAAGCAAAGCCCGCACCGGCCCCGGCGAAGCCGTGAGGTAGCGCCGGGCCATGCCCGGCGTCGGCTCAAGGGCGGAAGAAGAAAACAAATGCCGGCCAGCGGCCGGCACTACCCGGCGTCAGAAGCCGTGGCGCTTGCGCAGGCGGCGGGCGATGGCCGCCCGCACGTAGACCCCGTACACCACGCCGAACACGAAGCCGCCGATGTGCGCCCACCAGGCCACCATGCCGAAGCTGGGGCCGATGTGGGCGAACACCACCTGCAGTGCCGCCCAGACGCCGATCAGCAGGTACGCCGGGGCGCGCACGAACTCCAGGAACAGGCCGAGCGGGATCACCACGCCCAGCCGGGCGCCCGGGAACAGGGCCAGATAGGCGCCGATCAGCGCTGACACCGCGCCGCTGGCGCCGATGATGATCTGGTCCGGGCTGCCCATGGTGTAGATCGCGACCAGGTTCGACACTGCGCCGCCGACCAGGAACAGCAGCAGCAGCCGCCACGGCCCCAGCACCCGCTCGGCGGGCAGGCCGAAGATCAACAGGAACACCAGGTTGCCCAGCAGGTGCGACCAGTCCGCGTGCAGGAACAGGGCGGTGAACAGGCGCAGCACGCTGCCGTCCTGCAGCGTCGCCCACCAGTCCAGCGGGCGGGTCAGGCCGGTGGACAGGGCGCCCCAGTCCAGCCAGAGGCTGCCGCGGGCATCGTCCGGACGCGAGATCGACCACAGGAACGCCAGCCACAATGACGCGAACAGCACGGGCGTGGCCCAGCGCAGGGCCGCCTTCTTGCGGGACGGGAGCGAGACGAACATGCCAATAGCCTAGCGTGCGGCCACTTTCAGTGGGGACGGTCCTGTTCAGCTTTTGAGACGAAAAAACCGCCTGCGCTGTTATTGTTTCATTAACAGCTCTGGGTAATACTCGCATACGGCGTCGTATGTCGGGAGGGGAATCCGGCGCGCTCCGATGGGTCCCAGGACCCGGCGGGCGCAGGCGCACTCAGAGCACCATCACCGCTTACCGGAGAGAGAACTACGATGCAAACCGCTTCCACCATTGCCCGACTGACCCTGCTGGCCGTCGGCGTTGCCGGTGCGCTGGCCGCCGCCGATGCCAATGCTGCCGCCTTCCAGCTTAAGGAAAACAGCGCCAAGGGCCTGGGCCGCGCGTTCGCCGGCTCCACCTCGACCGAAGGTGACGCCTCGGTCATCGCCACCAACCCGGCCTCCATGCGCCTGCTCGACGGCACCCTGGTCCAGGGCGACGTCAGCGCCATCAGCTTCGGCGCCAAGTTCCGCGGCCAGGGCCAGTACGGCAACGGCGCGCCGATTTCCGGTGGCAACGGCGGCGACGCCGGCATGATCGCCCCGGTTCCGGCCGCGTACTTCCACGTGCCGTTCGGCGAGAACGACAACATGCACTTCGGTGCTTCGCTGACCGTGCCGTTCGGCTTCAAGACCGAATACGACCGCGACTGGGTCGGCCGCTACAACGGCGTCAAGACCGAGCTGCAGGCCATCGACCTGGGCGTGGCGTTCTCCTACGACGTCAACCCGTACCTGTCGTTCGGTGCTTCGGTGTTCGCCGAGCGCCTGAACGTCGACCTGACCAGCGCTGTCGATACCGGCACCGCGATCAACGCCACCGCCCAGCGCACCGCTGCGGCGCGTGTGCTGGCTGCAGGCGGCACCGCAGCCCAGGCTGCGGCGGCGTCGCAGGCCGCTGCACGCCAGGCCGCCCAGCTCGGCTTCTCGCCGGGCACCGCCGATGGCTACCTGCGCATCAAGGGCGACGAAGTGTCGGTCGGCTACACCCTGGGCATGACGGTCACCCCGGTGGAAGGCACCAACATCGCCTTCAGCTACCGCTCGAAGGTCGAGCACAAGATCACCGACGGCAAGGCCGACTTCACCATCCCGCAGAACGCTGCCGCCTTCCTGGCCACTGCCGCCCCGGGTACCTTCATCGACAGCAACGGCCGCGCCACCATCACCCTGCCGGCCAGCGCCACCGTGGGCTTCACCCACCGCGTGAACGACCAGTGGCAGATCATGGCCGAGGTGACGCGCACGGCGTGGAGCAAGTTCGACCAGGTCACCGTCGACTATGACTCCAACCAGCCGGACAGCGTGCTGCCGTTCCACTACCGCGACACCACCTTCGCGTCGATCGGTACCGATTTCCGCGTGAACGACAAGCTGACCCTGCGTGGCGGCCTGGCCTACGACCAGACCCCGACCACCGACGCCCACCGTGACGTGCGCGTGCCGGACACCACCCGCAAGTGGCTGTCGCTGGGCCTGACCTACGCCGCTTCGGACAAGATGGAATACAGCGTGGGTTACACCCACCTGTTCACCAAGGATCCGAACATCACCTCGACCTCGGCCACTGCCAACACCGTGACCGGCAAGTACAAGGTGAGCGGCGACGTGCTGGCGGCGTCGATGCAGTACAAGTTCTGATTCGGGCGATTGCCTGAAGCAGTACGAGGAGAGCCCCGCGCAAGCGGGGCTTTCTTTTTGCGGAGGGTATCCACGCATGGCATGGATCTACTGGTCCGACGACGCAGGGCGCGGATCTACGCGACAATGGTGCGATGAACCTGTCCGACCCGAGCTTCCAGCTGGAGCTGGCCGCCAACATCGCCGTCGCCGGCTCGATCCTGTTGGCCGGCCGCAACAACGTGCACACCTGGTGGCTGGGCATCGTCGGCTGTGCATTGTTTGCTGCCGTGTTCGAACGCTCGCACCTGTACGCGGACATGGTGCTGCAGTTCTTCTTCATCGCCATCAGCGTGCTGGGCTGGTGGCAGTGGCTGCGCGGCGATCATGGAGCGCCGTTGCCGATTACTTCATTGCGGCCGCGTGCCTGGGCCTGGCTGGCGCCGCTGGCGGTAGTGGCCACCTTCGGCTACGGCTGGATGCTGACCCGACTGACCAATGCCTATGCGCCGTACATCGATTCGGCGGTACTGGTGCTGAGCGTCATCGCGCAGATCCTGATGATGCGGCGCAAGCTGGAGTCGTGGTGGGTCTGGCTGCTGGTAAACACCGTTGCAGTGCCGCTGTACTACAGCCGTGGCCTGCACCTGACCTCGATCCTGTACATCGGTTTCTGGGTCAATGCACTGGTCGCCCTCCGGCACTGGCGCAATCTGATGCGGGCCGAGGCCACGACGGCACCTGAATTCCTGTAGAGCCGAGCCCACGCTCGGCTGCGCCAGGAAAGCCGAGCGTGGGCTCGGCTCTACAGGCAAAGTACAAAAAACCCCGCTTTCGCGGGGTTTCTCGTTTGCCGCATCAACCGGGCGATCAGTCGCCCAGGGTCAGCAGCGAGGCGTTGCCGCCGGCGGCGGTGGTGTTCACCGTCACCGTCTTTTCGGTGGCAAAGCGCAGCAGGTAGTGCGGGCCGCCGGCCTTCGGGCCGGTGCCGGACAGGCCCTGGCCACCGAACGGCTGCACGCCGACCACTGCACCGATCTGGTTGCGGTTGACGTACACATTGCCGACGTGGACGCCGTTGCTGATGCGGTCAACGGTTTCGTCGATGCGCGAATGCACGCCCAGGGTCAGGCCGTAGCCAGTGGCGTTGATCTGGTCGATCACCGCGTCGAGCTGGTCGCCCTTCCAGCGGATCACGTGCAGGACCGGACCGAAGACTTCCTTGTGCAGCTGGCCCAGGTCCTTCAGTTCATACGCGCGCGGTGCGAAGAAGGTGCCGTTGGCGGTTTCGGCGGACAGCTGGGCGGCGGCGATCAGGCGCGCTTCGCGGTCCATGCGTTCGGCGTGTTCCTGCAGGATCTTCAGCGCGTCGGCGTCGATCACCGGGCCGACGTCGGTAGACAGCAGGCCCGGGTTGCCGACCTTCAGTTCCTTCATCGCACCGGCCAGCATGGTCATCACCTTGTCGGCGATGTCGTCCTGCACGAACAGCACGCGCGCGGCCGAGCAACGCTGGCCGGCGGAGGTGAAGGCCGAACCGATCGCGTCCTTGACCAGCTGTTCCGGCAGTGCCGAGGAGTCGGCGATGAAGGCGTTCTGGCCACCGGTCTCGGCGATCAGCACGCCGATGGCGGCGTCACGCGCGGCCATCGCACGGTTGATCGCACGGGCGGTCTCGGTGGAGCCGGTGAAGGCCACGCCGGCCACGCGCGGGTCGGCGGTCAGCGCTGCACCCACGGTGGCGCCGTCGCCCGGCAGGAACTGCACCACCTCGGCCGGCACGCCGGCATCGTGCAGCAGCTTCACCGCGTAGTAGCCGATCAGGTTGGTCTGCTCGGCCGGCTTGGCGATGACGCTGTTGCCGGCGGCCAGTGCGGCGGCGACCTGGCCCAGGAAGATCGCCAGCGGGAAGTTCCACGGGCTGATGCAGACGAACACGCCGCGGCCGTGCAGCTGCAGCTCGTTGGATTCACCGGTCGGGCTGGGCAGCTTCTCGGCGTGGCTGAACTGCTCGCGCGCCTGCTTGGCGTAGTAGCGCAGGAAATCCACGGCTTCGCGCACTTCGGCGATGCTGTCGGGCAGGCTCTTGCCGGCTTCCTTCACGCACAGCGCCATGAACTCCGGCATGCGCGCTTCCAGCTGGTCAGCGGCGTGTTCGAGGATGGCGGCGCGGCTGGCGGCCGGGGTGCGGTTCCAGGCCGGTTGTCCGGCCACGGCGTTGGCCAGGGCCTTCTGCACGGTGGCGGCATCGGCGGCCAGCCACTGGCCGACTACTTCGCGGGTGTCGGCCGGGTTGGTCACCGGCAGCGCGGCGCCGGCCGGGTTGGCACCCGGTACCAGCGGCGAGGCCTGCCACGGCTTCACGGCGGCGTTGAGCTGCTCGGCCAGGGCGCGCAGTTCGTTGTCGTTGGCGAGGTTGGCGCCCATGGAGTTCTTCCTGTCGTGGTTCTGGCTGCGCAGCAGGTCAACCGGCAGCGGGATCTTGGGATGCGGAATCGATTCGAACGAGGCGACCATCTCGACCGGATCGCGGATCAGGTCGGCGATCGGCACGCGCTCGTCGGTGATGCGGTTGACGAAGCTGGAGTTGGCACCGTTTTCCAGCAGGCGGCGCACCAGGTACGGCAGCAGGTCTTCGTGCGAACCGACCGGGGCGTACACGCGGCAGGGCAGGTTCAAGCGGTCGGCCGGCACCACTTCGGCGTACAGGTCGTCGCCCATGCCGTGCAGCTTCTGGTGCTCGTACACGCCGCCGTTGGCGATGCTGCGCACGGCCGCGATGGTGTGCGCGTTGTGCGTGGCGAACATCGGGTAGATCGCGTCCGCATGGGTGAACAGCCGCTTGGCGCAGGCCAGGTAGGACACATCGGTGTTCTGCTTGCGGGTGAACACCGGGTAGCCCGGGTAGCCTTCGATCTGCGCGCGCTTGATCTCGGCATCCCAGTAGGCGCCCTTGACCAGGCGCACCTGCAGGCGGCGACCGGCACGGCGTGCCATGTCGGCCAGGTGGTCGATCGTGTACGGCGTGCGCTTCTGGTAGGCCTGCACGACCACGCCGAAGCCATCCCAGCCAGCCAGCGAGGCGTCGGAGAACACCTGCTCGATGATGTCCAGCGACAGTTCCAGGCGGTCGGACTCCTCGGCGTCGACGGTGCAGCCGATGCCGTAGCTCTTGGCCAGCTGTGCCAGTTCCAGCACGCCCGGCACCAGGTCCTTCAGCACGCGCTCGCGCTTGGCGTGCTCGTAGCGCGGGTACAGCGCCGACAGCTTGATCGAGATGCCCGGCGCGTTGTTGACGTCGCCGTCCGGACGGCCACCGCGGGCCTTGTGATCGCCGCCGATGGCGTGGATCGCACGACGGTAGTCTTCCAGGTAGCGCAGCGCGTCCTTCATGGTCAGCGCGCCTTCGCCGAGCATGTCGAACGAGTAGCGGTAGCTGGCGTTGTCGCCCTTGTGCGAGCGCGCCAGCGCTTCGCTGATGGTGCGGCCCATGACGAACTGGTGGCCCATGATCTTCATCGCCTGGCGCACGGCCAGGCGCACCACCGGCTCACCGACGCGGCCGACCAGGCGCTTGAATGCGCTGGGCGCATCGGCGCGCGTGGCGTCGTTCATCTGCACCAGCTTGCCGGTCAGCATCAGGCCCCAGGTGGAGGCATTGACCAGCACCGAGTCGCTGCCGCCCAGGTGCTTTTCCCAGTCGGCATCGGCCAGCTTGTCGCGGATCAGCTTGTCGGCGGTGTCCTGGTCCGGAATACGCAGCAGCGCTTCGGCCACGCACATCAGCAGCACGCCTTCCTCGCTGCCCAGGTCGTACTGGCGCATGAAGGCTTCGATCGCGCCCTGGTCCTTGGCACGCACGCGCACGCGGCCGACCAGGTCGGCGGCCAGCGCCTGCACCCTGGCCTGTTCCTCGGCGGGCAGGCGCGCCTGCGCCAGCAGCTCGCGGACGTGGCTGGCCTCGTCCTTCAACCAGGCATCGGTGATGGCCTGGCGGAACGGGTTGGGGGGCGCCGGCAGTTCCGGCGACAGCAGCGCGCCCGGACGCGGGGCGTCGTGGGCGGCAGGGGAGGAGGAAGGTGCGTTCATGCCGGTCCGGCCAGTGGAAAACTTGGCGATTTTAATCATTTTTGCGGCCTTCGGAAGCGCCACGCAGACACCTTCATGAAGGGCTGATAGCCACTAACGGTGGTGGATTCGGCGTGTTCAGCAAACCCGGCGATATTTGTGCTGAATTCGTCATCCGTGCCGCCGACCGCATGCTGTGTTGCAGCATCGGAAAAAGTGTGAATGCACCCTTGCTACTGGCGAGAGGGCGGGGCTAACATCGAGACGTTTCCCGCGGCAGGAACGCGGTTGCGACATGATCGAGGTGCTTCCAGCTCCGGATGGGTCAGGTACGCAGCTGCGGCTGCGTCCCCCACGGGCGCTCGATGCCCGGCAGTTCGTCCTGTTGTTTACCGTGTTGTCGGGTGCGATGTGGCTGGTGTCCGCCCTCGGGTGGTGGGCCGGCAATGCATTCGCCCCCCTGTTCGCGCTGCTGTACAGCCTGGTGCTGGCGGCGGCGCTGCGTGCCTTGTGGCGCAGCGGTGAACGGCAGGAGGAGATCCGGGTAGTGCCGGCGTACGTGGAGGTCATTCCCGTACCCGGTGGATCGCCGGTGTTCCGGGCCCACCCGCATTGGGTGCGCCTGCTCACCGACGATGAGAGGGTCCGGCTGGCATCCAGCGGCCGGCAGGTGGAGGTGGGGAGTTTCCTCGCGCCGGCCGAACGTCAGACGCTCGCAGAGACACTTGAAAGCTTGCTCGCCGCCAGCGATGGCGGCAACCGACGACGCTAAGGGTCTAGGCAATGAAGCAAAGCAGCAGGTGGGGCACGAAGTGCGTGAACGCGGTTGCCGCAGTGCTGGCGACCGGGGGACTGATGCCGGCGTCGGCCTGGGCCCAGGCGGCCGATCCCAAGCCGTGGCAGCTGAACATGGGCAAGGGGGTGACCCAGACCTCGCGCCTGGCCTGGGAATCGAACAACCTTTCGTTGATCATCTGCACGGTGATCGGCGTCATCGTGTTCGGCGCGATGGCCTACGCCATCTTCAAGTTCCGCAAATCCAAGGGCGCGGTCGCCGCCACCTTCAGCCATAACACCAAGGCCGAGATCATCTGGACGGTGATCCCGGTGATCATCCTGATCGTGATGGCGTGGCCGGCCACGGCCAACCTGATCAAGATGTACGACACCCGCGATGCTGAGATGACGGTCAAGGTCACCGGCTACCAGTGGATGTGGAAGTACGAATACCTCGGGGAGAACGTCACCTTCACCAGTCGCCTGGACCGGGAATCCGACCGCGTGCGGCAAAGTGGCATCGTGCCGACCCGCGAAAGTCATCCGCACTACCTGCTGGACGTCGACAACCGGCTGGTGTTGCCGGTCGATACCAAGGTCCGCTTCGTCATCACTTCCGATGATGTGATCCACGCCTGGTGGGTGCCGGCGCTGGGCTGGAAGCAGGACGCGATCCCCGGTTTCATCAATGAAGCCTGGACCAGCATCGAGCAGCCCGGGGTGTATCGCGGCCAGTGCGCCGAGCTGTGCGGCAAGGACCACGGCTTCATGCCGATCGTGGTCGAGGCGGTGTCCAAGGAGGACTTCAGGAAGTGGCTGGCGCAGCGCAAGCCGGCGCCGCCCGCCGAGCCCGCCACGCCTGCGGCACCTGCCGAACCGGCTGCACCGGCGGGCGAGGCACCGGCTGCGCCTGCTGCTGCCGAAGCGGGCAGCGCGCCTGCCAGCGCGGCCAGCGGAGCGTGATGTAAAGCCCGCGGCCGCTCGCGGCCGTGGTGACAACCGATTCTGAGAGGTGTTTTGCAATGGCGCACTCGGCAGTTGGGCACGACGATCACCATCACCACCAGAGCTTCTTCGAGCGTTGGTTCTTCTCGACCAACCACAAGGACATCGGCACGCTGTACCTCGGTTTCAGCTTCATCATGTTCATCGTCGGCGCGGCGATGAGCGTGGTGATCCGCGCCGAGCTGGCGCAGCCGGGCCTGCAGTTCGTCAAGCCCGAGTTCTTCAACCAGATGACCACCGTGCATGCGCTGGTGATGATCTTCGGTGGCGTGATGCCGGCCTTCGTCGGCCTGGCCAACTGGATGATCCCGCTGCAGATCGGCGCGCCGGACATGGCGCTGCCGCGCATGAACAACTGGTCGTTCTGGTTGCTGCCGGTGGCTTTCAGCCTGCTGCTGCTGACCCTGTTCCTACCCGGTGGTGCGCCGGCGGGTGGCTGGACGCTGTATCCGCCGCTGTCGCTGCAGGGCGGCTACAACGTGGCCTTCAGCGTGTTCGCCATCCACGTGGCCGGCATCAGTTCGATCATGGGTGCGATCAACATCATCGCCACTGTGCTGAACATGCGCGCGCCGGGCATCGACCTGCTGAAGATGCCGATCTTCTGCTGGGCCTGGCTGATCACCGCCTTCCTGCTGATCGCGGTGATGCCGGTGCTGGCCGGTGCGGTGACCATGCTGCTGACCGACAAGTTCTTCGGCACCAGCTTCTTCAACGCCGCCGGTGGCGGTGACCCGGTGATGTACCAGCACATCTTCTGGTTCTTCGGGCACCCCGAGGTCTACATCATGATCCTGCCCGCCTTCGGCGTGGTCAGCGAGATCATCCCGACCTTCAGCCGCAAGCCGCTGTTCGGCTACCAGGCGATGGTGTACGCCACCGCCGCGATCGCGTTCCTGTCGTTCATCGTCTGGGCCCACCACATGTTCACCGTGGGCATGCCGCTGGGCGGCGAGATCTACTTCATGTTCGCCACCATGCTGATCTCGATCCCGACCGGCGTGAAGGTGTTCAACTGGGTCAGCACCATGTGGCGTGGCTCGCTGACGTTCGAGGCACCGATGCTGTGGTCGGTGGCCTTCGTCATCCTGTTCACCATCGGTGGCTTCTCCGGCCTGATGCTGGCGATCGTCGCCGCCGACTTCCAGTACCACGACACCTACTTCGTGGTCGCCCACTTCCACTACGTGCTGGTGACCGGTGCGGTGTTCGCGCTGATCGCCGCGGTGTACTACTGGTGGCCGAAGTGGACCGGGCGGATGTACAGCGAGAAGTGGGCCAAGGTGCACTTCTGGTGGTCGATCGTATTCGTCAACCTGTTGTTCTTCCCGCAGCATTTCCTCGGCCTGGCCGGCATGCCGCGGCGCATTCCCGACTACAGCGTGGCGTTTGCCGACTGGAACCTGATCAGCTCGATCGGTGCGTTCGGCATGTTCGTCACCCCGTTCATGATGGCCGCGATCCTGCTGTCGTCGCTGCGCAACGGTGAGAAGGCCGAAGCACGCAGCTGGGAAGGTGCACGCGGGCTGGAGTGGACGCTGCCGTCGCCGGCACCGGCGCATACCTTCACCACGCCGCCGACCATCCGCCCGGGGGATCTGGCGCATGACGACATCACGCATTGAGGTGGGGCATGCATAACGAGAGCCCACTGCAGACCTGTAGAGCCGAGCCATGCTCGGCTGACGTGGAGCAGCCGAGCATGGCTCGGCTCTACAACAGCCCGGGCGACGCCCCGGAAAACGGCATCGAACAGCAGCGCCAGCGCGCCAGGCGCACGGCGATGTGGGTCGGCGCCATCGCGGTGCTGGTCTACGTCGGCTTCATCCTCAGCGGGGTGATCGGCCGATGAGCGAGGCGCCAGCCAGCACACCGTCTCGCAGTGCGGGGCTGCCGCGCCTGATCGGTGTGGCGGTGGCGGTGTTCCTGCTGACCTTCTCGCTGGTGCCGCTGTACCGCATTGCCTGCGAGAAGGTGTTCGGTGTGCGCCTGGAACGCGGCCCCGGTGGCGAAGCCAGTGCAGGCGCGGCGGCCGGCAAGCGCACCGTGCGCGTGGAATTCGATGGCGGCGTCAATTCGCGCCTGCCGTGGTCGTTCCATCCCGAACAGCTGACCATGGATGTGGTGCCGGGCGAACTCAACGAAGCGCTGTACTTCGCCCGCAACGACAGCCAGCAGGCGGTGGTCGGCAGTGCGGTGCCTTCGGTGGCGCCGGCGCGTGCCTCGGGCTTCTTCAGCAAGACCGAATGTTTCTGTTTCACCGCGCAGACGCTGCAGGCCGGCGAGAAGCGCGACATGCCGGTGCGTTTCATCGTCGATCCGGACCTGCCGCCGGAGATCAAGACGATCACCTTGTCCTACACCTTCTACCGCAACGACGCGCTGTCCGATCGGCTGGCCCCGGCCGCCACCTCGAACGGCGCGCACGCCGCACCCTGACCCGGATACCGACATGGCCCAGACACCGACCGACGCCAACGTGTACTTCGTCCCGGCCCAGAGCAAATGGCCCTTCGTGGGGTCCATCGCGATGATGGTGACCATGGTGGGCGTAGCCAGCTGGCTCAACGATGCCAGCTGGGGGCGCTGGACGTTCTACATCGGTATCGCGATGCTGGTGCTGACGTTGTTCTGGTGGTTCAGCGACGTGGTGCGCGAATCGCAGGCGGGCAACTACAACCACCAGGTCGATGGCTCGTTCCGGATGGGGATGATCTGGTTCATCTTCTCCGAAGTGATGTTCTTCGGCGCCTTCTTTGGCGCGCTGTTCTACACCCGCAACCTGGGCCTGTCGTGGCTGAGCGGCGAAGGCCGCGGGGTGATGACCAACGAGCTGCTCTGGCAGGGTTATTCCGCCGGCTGGCCGACCAACGGGCCGGCGGCGATCGGTGGCGCGTTCCAGACCATCCCGGCCTGGGGCCTGCCGCTGATCAATACGCTGATCCTGCTGACCTCCGGCGTGACCTTGACCATCGCCCACCACGCGCTGAAGGCCGGCAACCGCCGCCAGCTGCTGATCTGGCTGGGCCTGACCGTGGTGCTTGGCCTGGGCTTCCTGACCCTGCAGGCGGAGGAGTACATCCACGCCTACAAGGAACTGAACCTGACGCTCGGCTCGGGCATCTACGGTTCAACCTTTTTCATGCTGACCGGCTTCCACGGCGCGCACGTGCTGCTGGGCACGATCATGCTGATCGTGATGTGGCTGCGTTCGGCCAAGGGACACTTCACCCGCGACAACCATTTCGGTTTCGAAGCCGCCGCGTGGTACTGGCACTTCGTCGACGTGGTGTGGCTGATGCTGTTCCTGTTCGTCTACGTGCTTTGACCGCGCACGCATCGGTGGCCTCAGCCGCCGACGCCGTGCGGCTTGATCCAGCCCATGTAGATGCTCACGATCACCAGCAGGATCAACGCGACCGACACCCCGATGCGGCGTGTCAGCGCGTTGACCGTGCGCTTGGTCTGGCCGCGGTCGACCAGCAGGTAGTACAGGCCGGCGCCCAGATTCCAGACGATGACGATCAGAAACGCGATTACCAGCAGGGTCTTCAGCGAATCACTCATGCGCGGCTCGAGGGCAGGGTGGATGTGCCTATCTGACCGCGTTTGCGCGGACTTGTCATGATGCGCCAGCACACGCGCGTGTTCGGATGGCTGCTGGCCGTGCTGGCGATGGCCGGATTCACCGCATTGGGGCTGTGGCAGCTGCAGCGCATGCATGCCAAACAGGCAATGTTGGATGCACAGGGTCCAGCCGTGGCTCAGACGCTGTCGCTGGCCCAGGCGCTGGCCGCACCGGGCGCGTTGCATGGCGTGGCCGACCATGGCCGCTTCCTGCCCGGCGTGGTGCTGCTGGACAACCAGATCCGGCATGGCCGCGCCGGCGTGAAGATCTATCGCCCGTTCCGCAGTGACGAGGGCAGCGTGCTGCTGGTCGATCTGGGCTGGCGCGCGCTGCCGCCGGATCGCACGCTTCCGGAGGTGCCGTCGCCGCCTTCGCCGGTGGCCGTGCGCGGGCTGCTCGCGCCGCCACCGTCGGCGGGACTGGCCTTGGGCCCGGCGTTCTCCGCTACCGATGAGGCCGGGCGTTGGCTGGCCAGCCGCTTGCCCGCCGAGGGCCTGGCGGCGGCGCTTGGCCTGCCGGCATTGCCCGATCGCGTCCTGCGGCTGGACCCGGCGCTGCCCTTCGGCGAAGAACGCGACCTGGACCTGCTGCCGAACACGCTGCCGCCGCAACGCCACCTGGGCTACGCCGTGCAGTGGTTCGGCCTGGCCCTGACCGTGCTGGTGGTCGCGCTGGTACTGGAGTGGCGCAGGCGCCGTGCTGCCCGGTAGTGCCGCCCGCTGGCCGGCAACCCCCGCATTCCTGGATGCCGGCCAGCGGCCGGCACTACCGCAGCGTCACACCCGCATCCCTCACCCAACCATGAGAAAATGCCCCGCATGAACACTGCTACGTCCCCGCAGGCGCGCGGCTCCGGCCGCCGGACCCTGGTGCTGCTGTTTGCCGTGTTCTTCGGGGCGATGGCGCTGGCCGCCGTGCTGCGCTTCTCTGGCTGGCAGCCCACCGGGCACCGCAATGCCGGCCAACTGCTGAAGCCGCCCGTGGACCTGCGCCAGCAGGCACCAACCCTGGCCAACGGCCAGCCCTACCCGTGGAACCCCGAAGCCCGTACCTGGCGCCTGCTGGTGGCACCGTCCGGCGCCTGCGACGCGCCGTGCGTCACTTTGTCGCAGGGACTGGGCAAGGTGTGGCAGCTGTTCGGCCATAACGCCGATAATGTCGAGATCCTGTGGCTGGGAACGCCACCGGCGTCGATCGCCTCGCTGCCCGCGCTGCGGCCGCTGGCTCCGTCGCCAGCCCTGCGCGCGGCGCTGCCCGGCGTCGATGATCCGGCTGGACCGCCGGTCTACGTGATCGATCCGAACGGCTTCGTGATCATGCGCCATGCCCCCGGTAGTGATCTGGGCGGCCTGCGCAAGGACATGGCCACGTTGCTGAAACTGAAGTGAGTCCCGTTTGATGAGCCTTTCCGCGCGTCCGGCGCTGCACCGCAATTTCCACCGCCTGGCGTGGTTCGCCATGATCATGACGGCGAGCACGATCATGTTCGGCGCCTTCGTGCGCCTGTCCGATGCCGGCCTGAGCTGCCCGGACTGGCCGACCTGCTATGGCCAGGCCACCTGGCCGCAGCACGTGGAAGAGACCATCGGCCACCCGGCGGCGGAGATCCGCCCGCTGGAGACCCACAAGGCCTGGCGTGAACAGGTGCACCGGTTCCTGGCCGGCGCACTGGGCATCGAGATCCTGACCCTGGCGCTGCTGGCCACGCGCAAGCGGCGATTCGGAAGCACGGCGGTGGTGACCGCCTGCGTGCTGGTGGCCGCCGGCATACCGCTGTACATGATGGGCTGGCATGGCACCGCCAGTACCTTGGCTCTGGTCGGCGAGGCGATCCTGCTGATCGCCGCGCTGCGCTGGAGCAACATCGACCTGGCACGCGCTGCACTGCTGACCCTGGCGGTGGTGATCTTCCAGGCCCTGCTGGGCATGTGGACGGTGACCCTGCTGCTCAAGCCCATCGTGGTGATGGGCCATCTGCTGGGCGGCATGCTGATGTTCGCGCTGCTGGCCTGGATGGCCTGGCGTGCGACGCACATGCCGATCACTCTGGCCGAGGCACCGAAGCTGAAGTGGCTGCTGCGCATCGGCCTGGCGGTGCTGGTCACCCAGATCGCACTCGGCGGCTGGGTCAGTGCCAACTACGCGGCGCTGGCCTGCGGCGGCGGCAGTGCATCGCTGGACAACTTCCCGCGCTGTGCCAACCAGTGGTGGCCGCAGCACAACTTCGTCGAAGGCTTCACCCTGTGGCGTGGCATCGGCGTGGACTACGAAGGCGGCGTGCTGGATGGCGCCTCGCGTATCGCCATCCAGATGGCGCACCGCCTGTTCGCGGCGGTGGTGGCCATCTACCTGCTGTGGCTGGGCGTGCGCCTGTTCCGGTTGCCGAGCATGCGCGGCTGGGCCAGCGCGCTGATCGCGCTGCTGGTGTTGCAGGTCACCCTCGGCATCCTCAATGTGAAGCTGGCGCTGCCACTGGAAGTGGCGGTGGCCCACAACGGCGTGGCCGTTGCCCTGTTGTTCGTGCTGGTCAGCCTGCTGGCCCGCCTGCGCGCCCCGGACTGACTCCATGTTTTCCAATTACCGCCAGTACTGGGACCTGACCAAGCCCAAGGTCGTTGCCCTGATCGTCTTCACCGCCCTGGTCGGCATGGTCCTGGCAATCCCGGGCGTGCCCAGCTGGGAGCAGGTGCGCGCCGGCCTGCTCGGTTTCCTCGGCATCTGGCTGGCGGCCTCGGCCGCAGCCGCCATCAACCAGCTGCTGGACGCGCACATCGATGCGCAGATGGCGCGCACCTCGTGGCGTCCGCTGGTGGTGGGCAAGGTCAAGCCATGGCAGGTGCTGGTGTTTGCCGGCGTGCTGATCGTGCTGTCGATGACCATCCTGGTGCTGTGGGTGAACCTGATCACCGCCGTGCTGACCTTCGCCTCGCTGATCGGCTACGCGGTGATCTACACCGTGTACCTCAAGCGTGCGACCTCGCAGAACATCGTCATCGGTGGCCTGGCCGGCGCGATGCCACCGATGCTGGGCTGGGCCGCGGTGACCGGCATGCAGGGTTCGTCGGACTGGGCGTATTCGTCGCTGCTGGTGCTGATCATCTTCATCTGGACCCCGCCGCACTTCTGGGCGCTGGCGATCTTCCGCCGCGAGGACTACGCGAAGGCGGAGATCCCGATGCTGCCAGTGACCCACGGCGTGGCGCACACCCGCAAGCAGATCATGGTGTATTCGGTGGTGCTGGCGCTGGTCTGCCTGCTGCCGTACCTGGTGGGCATGAGCGGTGCGTTCTACCTGGGCGGCGCGATCGTGCTCAACGCCGTGTTCCTCTGGTACGCCTGGCGCATGCTCAACCCGCCGGACGAATTGTTCTCGATGAAGATGTTCTATTACTCCATCGTCTACCTGATGGCGCTGTTCGCGTTCCTGCTGGTGGACCACTGGATCCTGCCCTGGTTGTAAGGGCCTGATGCATCCACGCATGGCGTGGATCTACCGGCGCCGTTCAACCATCAGCCGAGCATGGGCTCGGCTCTACAGTAGATCCGCACCATGCGTGGATGATTTCCCGCAGCGGCCCGCGCGTTCAGTAGATCCACGCCATGCGTGGATGTCCTCCCGTCGGGTCAGGGCGCGCGCTTCGCGTACCGCTGCGCGATCACGCCGCAGACGATGAGCTGGATCTGGTGGTAGATCATCACCGGCAGCACGATGGCGCCGAGGCTGCCGCCGGCGAACAGCACCTTGGCAATCGGCACGCCGGTGGCCAGGCTCTTCTTCGAGCCGCAGAACACGATGGCGATCTCGTCCTCGCGGTTGAAGCGCAGGCGGCGGGCGATGAAGGTGATCAGCGGCATGGCGATGCCGAGCAGCACGGCGGCCACGACCGCCACGGCCAGCAACGAGAGCAGCGGCGTCTTGCTCCACAGTCCTTCGGTCACCGCCTCGCCGAACGCCGAATACACCACCAGCAGGATCGTGCCCTGGTCGGTGTAACGCAGCAGCGCGCGCTGCTTTTCCACCCAGCCGGCAATCCACGGCCGCAGCAGGTGGCCGGCCACGAACGGCACCAGCAGCTGCAGCATGATGCCGCCGATCGCGTGCAGCGGGTCGTGCACGCCGCCGGAGGTGCCGGCCAGCGCGGTCAGCAGCAGCGGGGTCAGGAATACGCCGAGGATGCTCGACAACGAAGCACTGCACACCGCTGCGGGCACGTTGCCATGCGCCATCGAGGTGAACGCGATGGACGACTGCACGGTGGAGGGCAGGGTGCACAGGAACAGCACGCCCAGGTACAGCTCCGGAGTCAGCAGCCAGCCCGACAGTGGCTTGAACATCAGCCCCAGCAGCGGGAACAGGAGGAAGGTGCAGGCCAGGATGGTCAGGTGCAGCCGCCAGTGCAGCAGGCCGCCGATGATCGACTCGCGCGGCAGGCGCGCGCCATGCAGGAAGAACAGTGCAGCGATGGCGACGGTGGTGACATCGTCGAGGACGATGGCGGCGGCGCCCTTCATCGGCAGCAGAGAGGCCAGGCCGACGGTGCACAGCAGGGCGAGGGTGAAGTTGTCCGGTCGCAGGCGCGACCACCAGCGGGTCATGGTGGGCAGAGTCCTTGGTGCGGAGGAGTCAGGGCGAAATGGATGGCGTGGCCAGGCGCTGGCGGGTGGCGGCTTCCAGCGACTTCAGGCCGGCACGCTGGCCGAGCTGCAGGGCCTGTTCCGGGCTGGCGTGTTCGTAACGTGCATTGACCAGGCCGAGCACGGCGCCGGCGCGGTTGCCGGACGCACAGTGCAGCAGCACCGGCCCCTGGCTCTGCCGCAGGGCCTGGTGCACTGCGCGCACGTTGGCGGCATCGAGCCCGTCGGCACCGGCCACCGGAATGCGCACGTAGCGCAGGCCCAATGATTCGGCAACGCGCGTTTCGTCGAACCCCCGGTCCTCGCCGGGCTGGCGCAGGTCGATCACGGTGCGCACGCCCTGCGCGGCAAGTTCGCCCAGTTGTGCGGCGGAGGGCTGGCCGCCGGCATACAGGCCCGGCCGGACTTCCCTGAGCGGGCCATCTGCGGCCAGGGCCGCCAGTGGCAGGCAGAGCGACAACAACAGCAGGCAGGTCAGGCGCAGCAGCATGGTCCTCTCCGTGAAAACATTCTGCCGCTACAGGCGCAGCCCGGCGCGGGCCTTCAGCAGCTCGCGCAGTTCGTATTTGTCAGTATCATCCAGGCCCTGCTGGCGCTGCTTTGCCAACAACTCCTCCAGGCGTTGCACCAGCAGCTGTTTCTCCAACTGGGCCACCGCGTCGTGCAGTTCCTGGGTCCAGCTGGCCTCGGTGCCGGGCAGCGTCTGAGCGGCCAGCGTATGCAGCGACGCCTGTTCCTCGCGGCCGTCGAAGTGTTCCAGCAGGGCGCCGGTGCTGATGTCCGGGCGCTGTTCGACCAGCCCCAGCAGTTCCAGCAGCAGCTCCACGCCCGGCAGTCGCAGGCCCTGGAAGTGATGCTTTCCGCCCAGGGTCAGCGCCAGCGACGGCTGCTGCAGCAGCACGGCGATCGCGCCGCGCACCAGGCTGCGCTTGGCCACCGGCTGGATCGCCCGCTGTGGCTGGCGTTGCGGCATCGGCGCGCGCGTGGCCTGGGCAGTGCCGCCCAGGCCGGTCAGCTGCGCCAGCTGCTGCTTCATCAGGTCGCCGAAGGCACCGTCGGGAATCTGCGCCAGCATCGGCTTTGCGCGTTCGGCCAGGCGCGCCTTGCCGTCCAGCGTGCCCAGGTTGATCTCGCGGGTCAGTTCATCGAAGAAGAACTGCGACAGCGGCGTGGCCTGCTTCAGGCGCTCGTTGAAGGCCTCGGCGCCTTCCTTGCGCACGATGGTGTCCGGATCCTCGCCATCGGGCAGGAACAGGAAGAAGGCCTGGCGGCCATCCTTCATGCGCGGCAGCACCGACTCCAGGGCCTTCCAGCCGGCGCGGCGGCCGGCGGCGTCGCCGTCGAAGCAGAAGAACACGTCCGGTGCGTTGCGGAACAGCAGCTCGGCGTGGTCCGGCGTGGTCGCCGTACCCAGCGTGGCCACCGCCTGGGTGACCCCGAACTGGAACAGCGAGACCACGTCCATGTAGCCCTCGACCACGATCAACCGCTCGATCTTCTGGTTGGCCTGGCGCACCTGCCACAGGCCGTACAGTTCGCGGCCCTTGTGGAAGAGCGCGGTTTCGGGCGAGTTGAGGTACTTGGGGCCGTCGTCCTTCTCGAACACGCGCCCGCCGAAGGCGATCACCCGGCCACGACGGTCGAAGATCGGGAACATCACCCGGTCGCGGAACTTGTCGTAGACGTGGCCGCGATCGTTCTTGGAGAACAGGCCGGCGCGGTCGAGCAGCTTCATGCGGCGCTCGTCCTTGCCCAGCGCATCGCGCAGGCCGCTGTAGCCATCCGGTGCGTAGCCGATCTGGAAGCGCGCGCGGTTCGCTTCGTCCACGCCACGGCTTTCCAGATACGCGCGTGCCTTCTCGCTGCCTTCCAGATTCTTCTGGAAGAACTTGGTGGCGGCGTCCAGCGCCGAGTACAGCTCGCGGCTGTCGTCCTGCTGCTGGGGGCTGCGCGGGTTTTCGTTGCGCGGTACTTCCATGCCGGCACGCTTGGCCAGCTCATCCACCGCGTCGAGGAACTCGAGGCGGTCGTAGTTCATCAGGAAGCTGATCGCGGTGCCGTGCGCGCCGCAGCCGAAGCAGTGATAGAACTGCTTGGTGGGCGAGACCGTGAACGACGCCGAGCGCTCGTCATGGAACGGGCAGCGTGCGGCGTATTCCTTGCCCTGGCGCTTCAACGGCACGCGGCTGCCCACCACCTCGACGATGTCGGTGCGGGCGAGCAGGTCGTCGATGAAAGCGTCGGGGATACGGGCCATGGGCAACAGGGCAGGGCGCGGTGCAGGACCACGCGACGGAACCGGGGGCGGTCGGCCTAGTTTACCCCCTGTCGGGCACCTGGCTGGCGGTTGCCGGATCGATGCCGGCTGCGGCCAGGTGATGGCGCGCGCGCAGGCGCTCATCGATCACCGCCGTCATCAGGGCGCCAACGAAGAACACGACGGTGGCGTAGTAGATCCAGACCAGCGAGATCACCAGCGCACCCATCGAGCCGTAGGCACTGCCGGGGGCCACGGTGGCGATGTAGACGCCGATGCCGTAGCGGCCCAGTGCGAACAACGCCGAGGTGATGGCACCGCCGATGAAGGCCTGGCGCCAAGCCACGCGGCGGTCGGGCAGGTAGTGGTACATGAAAGCGAACCCCACCGCGTACAGCAGCAGGCTGGTGACGTAACCCAGCGCGGGGAGGATCGAGGGCAGTTGCGCGAAGGCCACCTGCAGTACCGTGGTGGCAGTCATCGACAGGATCAGCAGGAAGCCCAGGGCCAGCACCACGCCGAACGAGAACACGCGCTTGCGCAGCCAGGCCTTGAGGCCCTCCAGGCGCTCGCCGCTGGTGCGGAAGATGAGGTTCAGTGCGTTCTGCAGCTGCGCGAACACGGCGGTGGCGCCTACGAACAGCAGCAGCGTGCTCCACAGCCCTGCCAACGAGCCGACGTCGGGCTGGTTGTCGGCGTTCTTCAGGACGGTCTCGGCCACGATCGCAGCACTGCTGCCGGCCACCGAGCTGATCTGGTCGACCAGCGCCTGCTGTGCCGGCGGGTACAGCGAAGCGGTCAACCACAGCAGCAGCACCAGCAGCGGTGCCATCGACAGCAGGGCGTAGAACGAGACGGAGGCTGCCTGGGTCAGCACGTCGACGTCGATGAAGCGCTTGGCCACCGCCATCGGAAAGCTGTCCTGCAGGCGCTTGAGGTACTTGTGCAGGGACACGGGAACGTTGGGCTCGGGTTCAACCATGGGTGCGGTTGTAGCAGGCGACCGACGAAGGTGCGGTGAAACGGGTACATCAATGGGGTCAGAGCCCTTTCGCGTTGCGAAAGGGATCCGACCCCGTTGCCGGATTACGCCAGCTGCTGCTTGACCAGCTTGGACACCAGGCCCATGTCGGCCTGGCCAGCGAGCTTGGGCTTCAGGGCGCCCATCAGCTTGCCCATGTCGGCCGGGCCGGAGGCGCCGGTCTCGGCGATGGCGGCCTGGATGGCGGCCACGATCTCGGCTTCGCCCATCTTGGCCGGCAGGTAGGCTTCGATGACCACGATCTCGGCGCGCTCGATCTCGGCGAGGTCTTCGCGGTTGGCGGCTTCGTACTGGCTGACCGAGTCCTTGCGCTGCTTGACCATCTTGTCGAGCACGGCGATCACGGCGGTGTCGTCCAGCTCGATGCGCTCGTCCACTTCGCGCTGCTTGATGGCGGCATTGATCAGGCGGATCACGCCCAGCTTGTGCTTCTCGCCCGCCTTCATGGCGGCCTTCATGTCTTCGGTGAGCTGCTGCTTCATGCTCATGAGGAACCTCGTGGTGGTAGGTGGGGCGGGGCGGCTGCCCGAACCCGGAAACGCAAAAAGCCGGCGACGCTCGCGCGTGCCGGCTTCGGCTCCATCGCGACAGGCAGGCCCGCCGCAATGAAGATGCGTCCGATCAGTACAGGCGCTGACGCTTGGTGACGTCGCGCGACGAGCGGCGCAGCTGACGCTTCACAGCAGCGGCGGCCTTGCGCTTGCGCTCCTGGGTCGGCTTTTCGTAGAACTCGCGCTTGCGGGTTTCGGCCAGCACACCGGCCTTTTCGCAAGTGCGCTTGAAGCGGCGAAGAGCAAACTCGAAGGGCTCGTTCTCGCGGACTTTGACGCTGGGCATGGAATCTCCGGGACACAGTAGAACCGGGTCACGCCCGGCGAGCCGCACATTATAGCGGCGAATCGACAAACTGCAAGCGGCCAACCCTGAATACGGGCCGGCGGTTCGAAAGCAGTGAGATCTGCACGTCCCCCGAGGGGCCGGCAGGGGCGTCATAATAGCAGGCATGCGAGTCCTTGGCATCGAATCTTCCTGTGATGAGACCGGCGTGGCGGTGTATGACACCGACCTGGCCGGCAGCGCGGCCCTGCGCGCCCATGCGGTCTACAGCCAGATCGCCCTGCACGCCGAATACGGTGGCGTGGTGCCCGAGCTGGCCAGCCGCGACCACGTCCGCAAGCTGCTGCCGCTGGTGCGCCAGACCCTGGCCGACGCCGGTCTGGGTGTAGGCGATATCGATGGCGTCGCCTATACGGCCGGTCCCGGCCTGGTCGGCGCGCTGCTGGTGGGTGCGGGCGTGGCCCGATCACTGGCTTGGGCGCTGGAGGTCCCGGCCGTCGGCGTACACCATATGGAAGGGCACCTGCTGGCACCGCTGATGGAAGACGACCCGCCGCAGGCCCCGTTCGTTGCGCTGCTGGTGTCCGGTGGCCATACCCAGCTGGTGGCGGTGGATGCGATCGGCCAGTACCGGCTGCTGGGCGAAACCCTGGACGATGCGGCTGGCGAGGCCTTCGACAAGACCGCCAAGCTGATGGGCCTGCCGTACCCGGGCGGCCCGCAGCTGGCCAGGCTGGCCGAGCAGGGCACGCCGGGCGCGTACCGCTTCGCGCGGCCGATGACCGACCGCCCGGGGCTGGATTTCAGCTTCTCCGGCCTGAAGACCCAGGTCCTGATGGCCTGGCGCGACAGCGACCAGAGCGAGCAGACCCGCGCCGATATTGCCCGGGGCTTTGAGGACGCGGTGGTCGAGACCCTGTCGATCAAGTGCGAGCGCGCGCTGGAAGCGGCCGGGACGAACGTGATCGTGGTTGCCGGCGGTGTAGGTGCCAACAAGCGCCTGCGCGCCCGCCTGCAGCAGATGGCCGAGCGCCTCGGCGGCCGCGCCTGCTTCCCGCGGCCTGCACTGTGCACCGACAACGGCGCGATGATCGCCTTCGCTGGCGCGCTGCGGCTGCAGGCTGGCCAGCACAGCCCGCCGAAGGTGGATGTGACCCCGCGCTGGGACATGGCGACCCTGCCGGCGGTGTGAACCGATAGCGTCGGGCCATGCCCGGCGGACGCATTACCGATGCACTGCCAACGGCGACGCCGCCAGCACGGTTGTCGCCCGCTCATGGCGCTGCAGCCAGCCCAGGGTGTGTGGGCAGCGGGCATGGATCAGCCGCCCGATCGCGGCCAGGTCGGCGCCGATGTCGCGCTCGAGGATGGGCTCGTGATGGGCGATGCGGTTGCGCAGGTGGCGGATGCGGCCAATATCCGCGTGGATGGCTTTCCGGATGACACTGGGGTGGGCGCAAGGCGCATGTCGCAGGACTCCGCTGAGTGCCGGTATCCACAGCGTGGAATCGAAGCGACATGTGAATAGCTGCTGCCAGAACACCATAGGCAGGTTGGCGACGATTTCAGGTGTATCGCTTGCGCGACTGGCAAGTTGTTCCAGTGCCGTGCGTGGAGAAGTACTGGACGAAGTTGGCAGCCTGCGTCTGAAGGCATCATTCCAGGGCCAACGTGGACCGTGCTGCCGAACAAGAACCATTGCCGCGGCGTTGCGGGTGACCACCTCGCACAGATGGACCGGCATCATCAGTGCACTGCACAGCCGCATGTTCCAGAGGTAGAGGGATTCGGCTGTGACGTCGGGGCCGCAGGTCAATGCGATTCTCTCGTAAGTAGACAGACGCTCCGCTGACAACGCGCGCCGCAGTACATCGTATGGAGCCATCGTCATGTGCGGTGGTGAAGGAGGGATCGATGTTCGCGAGAGTGGGCGGCGACGACCATCAGGGAACGTCCTTGTCCGCGCGGCTGATTTTCTGCGTTTTGCCTCGGACGAATACCTGACCTGTCCTGTCGGATTTGGCCTTGACCGGCGATCTGGTCCTTGCCTAATCTGCGTGCCTGCGCCACCGGGACTCGCGGCTGGATTCCAGCTCCCCCTGGGGACAAACGGTAGTACCAAAGGGCCCCGCTAGCGGGGCCCTTTGTCTTTTCCGGGCCCGCCCCGTGCCGGCCATCCATCGCCCGTTCCGGGCAGGCTCACCGCCGTGCCGTTACCATGGCCGCCTGTATTCGGGCGGGTAAGCGCAATGGACAAGGTTTTCATCGAAGGGCTGACGATCGACGCCCTGATCGGTATCTACGATTGGGAACGACGGATCCGCCAGGACCTGGTGTTCGACCTGGAAATGGGCTTCGACAACCGTCGCCCCGCGGCCACGGACGACATCGCCCATACCCTGAACTACAAGGCGGTGAGCAAGCGCCTGGAGCAGTTCGTGCGCGAGTCGGAGTTCGGCCTGGTCGAGACGCTGGCCGAGCGCTGCGCGCAGATCGTGCTGGACGAATTCGACGTGAAGTGGCTGCGCCTGAAGCTGAGCAAACCGGGCGCGGTGCGCGGCGCGCGCGCGGTGGGCGTGATCATCGAACGCTCGCGGGACTGACCCGGTAAATCCGGCTGACGGCGGGAAACCCCGGTAGTGCCGGCCGCTGGCCAGCAACCTTGGCAACAACGAAACAGACAGGAGACAACTGATGGTGGATGCGGTGGTGGCGGTACAGTGGCTGGAACGGCTGCAGAACACACTGGAACCCTATCCCGGCGCCTACCTGGCGTTGATGATCTCGGCGCTGCTGATCGCGGCCGGCCTGGCCAACTGGGTGACCAAGCGCATCCTGCTGCGTGGCCTGCGGCGCCTGCTCAGCCGCCTCCCCGGCGCTGACACCGGCCGCGGCAGCCATCTGATGCGGGTGATCTCGCGCCTGTCCAACGTGGTGCCCAGCCAGGTGATCGCCTCGGGCATCCGCATCGTGCCGGACCTGCCGCCGGGCCTGGTCAGCTTCATCATCGGCGCCTGCCAGGCGTGGGCGATCCTGACCGTGGTGCTGGCCATCTCGCATGCGCTGGATGCGGCCAACGATTTGTACGAGCGCCGCCCCGAGGCACGCAACAAGCCGATCAAGGGCTACCTGCAGGTCGCCAAGATCGTCCTCTTCGTGATCGCCGGCCTGTCGATCGTTGCCACCCTGGCGGGCGTCGACCTGCGCTATCTGGTCACCGGCCTGGGCGCGGCCACGGCGGTGCTGATGCTGATCTTCCAGGACACCATCCTGTCGCTGGTGGCCAGCGTGCAGATCAGCGGCGATGGCCGGGTGCGCATCGGCGACTGGATCGAGATGCCCAGCCAGAACGCCGACGGCGACGTCATCGACATCGCGCTGCACACCATCACCGTGCAGAACTTCGACAAGACCATCACCACCATCCCGACCAAGAAGCTGGTGACCGAGTCGTTCAAGAACTGGCGCGGCATGCAGGAAGCTGGTGGCCGCCGGATCAAGCGCGCGCTGTACCTGGACCAGCACAGCGTCGGCTTCCTGGACGAGGGCGACCTGGCCTTCCTCGGCCAGTTCGCGCTGCTGCGCGACTACCTGCGCGACAAGGAACAGGAACTGGGGCAGTGGAACGGGCGCCTGCGCGAGCAGGGCATGGCCGAGGTCAACAGCCGCCGGGTGACCAACCTGGGCACGTTCCGCGCGTATGTGGAGCGCTACCTGCGCAGCCATCCGGGCATCCATACCGACATGACCCTGCTGGTGCGGCAGCTGCAGCCGACCACCGAGGGCCTGCCGCTGGAGCTGTACTGCTTCACCCGCAGCACCGCCTGGGGCGAGTACGAGGCCGTGCAGTCGGACATCTTCGACCACCTGCTGGCGATCCTGCCAGCCTTCGGGCTGCGCGTGTTCCAGGCGTCCAGCGACGCCATGTTGATGGCCGGGCAGCGCCGGTTGGCCGGCTCGGAGTAAGCTGCGGTGGCCCCGGCGGAGCCATACGGACCCCGCTGGTGGCTGAAACTGAATGAAGAAACCTCTCGCCAAATGGCTCGGGATCGCTAGAATGCCGGGCTTGTAAACGTTTTCATCAAGGACTGCCGGTGGCCTCCGAACGCATCGAATCCCTCATTGCCCAGATGACCGTCGAGGAAAAGGTCGGCCAGCTGGGTGTCTTCGCGGACATGGTCCGCCCGTTCGCCCCGGACGTGAACCCGGAAGCCAACGTGCGCAATGCCGACCAGGTGCTGCAGCAGGTGCGCGAGGGCAAGGTCGGCTCGCTGTTCAATGGCGTGGGCGCCGAGCTGGGCCGTCGCATCCAGCAGGTCGCCACCGAGGAGAGCCGCCTGGGCATCCCGGTGATCCTGGCCGCCGACGTCATCCACGGCATGCGCACCGTGTTCCCGATTCCGCTGGGCGAGGCCGCCAGCTTCGAGCCGGACCTGGCCGAGCGCACCGCGCGCGCCACCGCCATCGAGGCCACGGCCGCTGGCCTGCACTGGACCTACGCCCCGGCCGTGGATATCGCCCGCGACCAGCGCTGGGGCCGTGGCGCCGAAGGGGCCGGTGAGGACGTGGTGCTGGGCTGTGCGTTCGCCGCCGCCCGCGTGCGCGGCTTCCAGGGCAGCGACCTGCGCGCCGCCGATTCGCTGCTGGCCACGCCGAAGCACTTCGCCGCCTACGGCGCGGTGATGGCCGGCATGGAATACAACATGGTGGACATCTCGCCGCAGACCCTGCGCGACGTGCACCTGCCACCGTTCAAGGCCGCCTTCGACGCCGGCGCGATCACCGTGATGTCCTCGTTCAATGACATCAACGGTGTGCCGGCCAGTGCCAACGCTGAACTGCTGACCGACATCCTGCGCGGCGAATGGAAGTTCCCGGGCGTGGTGATCTCCGACTACACCGCTGACATGGAGCTGGTCGCCCACGGCTATGCCGCCGACGACCGCGATGCCACCGCCAAGGCGTTCACCGCCGGCCTGGACCTGAGCATGCAGAGCGGCTTCTATGCTGAGCACCTGCCGGGCCTGGTCGAGAGCGGCGAGGTGCCGATGGCGGTGCTGGATGAGGGCGTGCGGCGCATCCTGTGGCTGAAGGAAACCATCGGCCTGTTCGACGACCCGTACCGTTCGCTTGACCCGGCACGCGAAGCCGATACCTCGTACCTCGACGCGCATGACCAACTGTCGCGCGACGCCGCGCGGCGTTCGATCGTGCTGCTGAACAACCGCGACAACGTGCTGCCGTTGCAGAAGACCGGGCAGAAGATCGCGCTGATCGGCCCGTTCGTGCAGGACCGCGAGAACATCGAAGGCTGCTGGACGCTGTTCGGCGACAAGCAGCGTTACGTGGACCTGGAGACCGGCGTGCGTGCCGCCATCGGCGACGAAGCGATGCTGGAAATCGTGCCGGGCTGCGAACTGGAAGCGGCCATTCCGGGCGGTACCGAAGCGGCGGTGGCTGCCGCGCTGCGCGCCGATGTGGTGGTGCTGGCGCTGGGCGAACCGCAGCGCTACAGCGGCGAAGCACAGTCGCGCGTGGAGATCACCCTGCCGCCGGCACAGCAGGCGCTGGCCGAGGCCGTGGCGATGACCGGCAAGCCGCTGGTGGTGCTGCTGCGCAATGGCCGCGCGCTGGCGCTGCAGGGCGCGGTGCGCAATGCACAGGCTGTGGCGGTGACCTGGTACCTGGGCACGCAGACCGGCCATGCCGTGGCCGATGTGCTGTTCGGCGACTACAGCCCGTCCGGCCGCCTGCCGGTCAGCTTCCCGCAGGTGTCCGGCCAGCAGCCGTACTTCTACAACCACCCGCGCACCGGTCGCCCGGAACTGCCGACGATGTCGGAGTTCAAGGCCCGCTGGCGCGAGATTCCGAACGAACCGCTGTACCCGTTCGGCCATGGCATCGGCTACACCACCTTCGCCTACGGCGTGCCGCAGCTGAGCACTGCACAGCTCGGCTGGGACGACACCCTGACCATCACCACCACGCTGACCAACACCGGCAGCGTTGCTGGCGAGGAAGTCGTGCAGCTGTACATCCACGACCGTGTGGCCAGCCGCGTGCGTCCGGTGCGCGAACTGAAGGACTTCCGCAAGGTGGCACTGCAGGCGGGCGAGTCGACCGACGTGGTGTTCACCCTGACCCGCGAGCAGCTGGCGTTTACCGGCCGCGATGGCGTGCTGCGTGCCGAGCCGGGCCTGTTCGACCTGTGGGTGTGCGCGTCCTCGGCGGCTGGCGAAGCGGTGCAGTTCGAACTGCTGAAGGCCTGATTGAAGAAAAAGGGGACGGAGGGGATTAAGTCGTTAGTGGCACAAACGACTTAATCCCCTCCGTCCCCTTTTTGTTGCCGTCACTGTGGCGGCGCTACCATCGGGCCTCCTGTTTCGATGGAGTGCGCGCATGCGCCGGATGGCCTACCTGATTCCCGCCCTGATGCTGGCCGCCTGTTCGCAGCCGGCGGCACCGCCGGCCGAGCCTGCGGCGGATGCGCCGCCGCCGATGGAGGCCAGCGCGGCAGCGACGCCTGCCGCTGAACCGACAGCGCCGGCTGCTGGACCCGCCGACTTAGCACCGCCCGCACCGGCAGCCGAGGCGCCCGCCGAGGACGCGCGTGCGCGCATCGAGTCGCTGCTTGGCGATGCCGCGCAGTTCGAGAAGGTCTTCAATGCGTTCAAGACCGCCGTGGTCGGCGGGGATCGCGCTGCGGTGGTCGAGGAAGTGCGATTCCCGTTGAACATCAGCGGCGGAAAGAAGATCTCCGGCCCCGGAGAGTTCCAGCGCAACTACGAGAAGATCATCACGCCGGAGGTGGTCAAGGCAGTGTCCGGGCAGGACTTCGGCAAGGTGTTCGTCAACCAGCAGGGCGTGATGATCGGCAGCGGCCAGGTGTGGTTGAGCGGCCAGTGCCTGGACCAGGCCTGCACGAAGACCGAGGTGAAGGTCATCACCATCCAGTAAACGCAGACGGCCCCGCGTGCGGGGCCGTTTGGCAAGGTGGTGCCGGCCGCTGGCCGGCAACCGCAGGATGTCGGAAGGATCCAGGTGCGGGCCAGCGGCCGGCACCGGCGGGCATCAGGACTTCGGGGTGAGCTTCAGCAGGCGCGCCTTGCTGCCGTCTTCCAGCAGCCACAGGGCGCCATCCGGGCCCTGTTCCACTTCGCGGATGCGCTCGCCCATGTTGAAGCGTTCGGCTTCGCGCGCGCTGTCGCCGTCGAAGGCCACGCGCACCAGCGAGGTGGAGGACAGGCCGCCGATGAAGCCGCTGCCCTTCCACTGCGGGAACAGGTTGCCGCTGTAGATCACGAAGCCGGCCGGCGAGATCACCGGCGTCCAGGTCACCTTCGGCGCGGCGAATTCCGGGCGCGTGTCGTGGTCGGGAATCGGCCGGCCGTCGTAATGGTCACCATTGGAAACGATCGGGTAGCCGTAGTTGGCGCCGCGCACGATCAGGTTCAGCTCGTCACCGCCGGCCGGGCCCATCTCGTGTGCCCACAGCTTGCCGTTGGCATCAAAGGCCATGCCGAGGATGTTGCGGTGGCCCAGTGACCACACCTGCGCGGCCACGCCGCCCTGCGAGGCGAACGGGTTGTCGGCGGGCAGGCTGCCACCATCGTTGAGGCGGATGATCTTGCCGAGGTTGCCGCCCATGTCCTGCGCCGGATCGAACTTCTGGCGCTCGCTGGAGCTGATCCACAGCTTGCCGTCCGGGCCGAAAGCAAGGCGATGGCCGTAGTGACCTTCACCACTCACCTTCGGGCTCTGTCGCCAGATCACCTTCAGGTCCTTCAGCTGGCCGGCACCGTTGGCGTCCAGCGCCAGCGTGGCACGGGCCACGGCAGCGCCGCGGGTGTCCAGCGTGCCTTCCTCGGCATAGCTGAGGTAGATCACGTGGTTGCTCGCGAATTGCGGGTGCAGGATCACGTCACCGAAGCCACCCTGGCCGCCGTAAGCGACCTTCGGAACGCCGGTGATCTCATGCTTCTGGCCGCTGGCCAGGTCCAGGTGCTGCAGCTTGCCGCGCTTTTCGGTGACCAGCAGGCTGCCGTCCGGCAGGAAGGTCATCGCCCACGGCTGGTCGAAGCGGCTGATTTCGGTGGCGGTGAACGGGCGCTGGTCGGCAGTGGTGGAGGCTGCGGGCGCTGCGGTCTGGGCGCCGTTGGCGGCCGGGTCGGCGGCATTGCAGGCGGAGGTGGCAAGGATCGGCACAAGGCCGAGGGCGAGCAGCAGGGGCGTGCGGGTCATGGGTATCTCCAGTGCGGGGATGCGGATGGCCGGGCTGTCCCTTGTATACCACCGGCGCCGTGAGCGTCGTGGCCCGAAGGTCCTGCGACCCCTGTGCGAGCGCGGCGGGATCGTCTAGGGTGGGCACGCCCGGGCAAAGCGTGCCCGTCTGCCTGCCAAGGATCTGCAATGAACACTGCCATGCCCCACAAGCCCTCCACCGCCTTCATCGCCGCCTCATGGGTGGCCCTGCTGCTGGGTGCGGCGGCCTACCTGATCGGTCTGTTCAACGCCACGATGGCGCTCAACGAAAAGGGCTACTACCTGACCCTGCTGCTGTTCGGCCTGTTCGCGGCGGTGTCGCTGCAGAAGAGCGTGCGCGACCGCGTCGAAGGCATTGCGGTGAGTGGCCTGTACTACGCGCTGTGCTGGTTCGCGTTGCTGTCGGCGCTGATGCTGCTGCTGGTTGGCCTGTGGAATGCCACGCTGGCACCGAGCGAGAAGGGCTTCTACGGCATGGCGTATGCACTGTCGCTGTTCGGCGCGGTGGCCGTGCAGAAGAACACCCGCGACCTGATCGCCGCCGGTGGTGGCGGGAGCAAGCACAGCGCGATCGTGCCGCCGCTGCCGGAACAGGAATGATCGATCCGGTGTAGAGCCGAGCCATGCTCGGCTCAGTCGAGCATGGCTCGACGTTACAGACGTGGTGCGAGAGCCGAGCGTAGGCCCGGCTCTACAGAAGCATGGCGCTATCGCTTCAACAGCGGGTCCGCCAGGTGCGCTTCGTCCCAGCCACGGCGCACGGCATTGCGCGCCTGCGCCCATTCCAGCCGGCTGCGGCCACGCTCGCTGGCCCAGCGCGACTCCAGTTCAGCTTCGACCTGTTCGTAGGCGCGGATCGTGTCCTGCGCACGCGCGGCGTGGCCGATGCGGTAGGCCGGCTCGTAGTCCTCGAAGAACAGCTGGTCGTCGTAGTACGGCTCGGCCGTGTAGCGCTCGCGCCAGTAGTTGCTGACCGCATCGCGCGGCGTGCTGTCGTCCGGTACGCGGCCGGGAATCTGGTACTCGGTCATGGAAGGCTCCGTTGTGGACGAAGCCTGATCCTGCCTGCGTGGCGGTTAACGGCCCGGTCCGGCAGCGTGATCACCAGATCAATCCGCCGGGCATGGCCCGGCGCTATCGGTCATCCGGCGTCGGCATCCTTGCGCGGCAGCGTGTAGATCACCGCGCCGATGGCGAACGCGATCAGTGCAGCTGCGATGTTCTGCCAGCTGGCACTGGCGAACAGGGCCAGGCACAGCAGCAGCGCCAGTACCGGAATCAGCGGGCCACCCGGCAGTTTCAGTGCGCCCGGCCGGTCCGCATAGCGCTTGGCCAGCACCAGTACCGCAGCGGCCGTTCCGATGTAGGCGAACAGGCGCGTGGTCATCGACAGCAGGGCCAGCTGCACGAACGAACCGGACAGGGCCAGGCCCAGCGCGATCAGGCCTTGGCACAGGATCGACGCGGCCGGCGTGTGGAAGCGCGGATGCACCTGCGCCAGGATCTTCGGCCCATAGCCATCGCGGGCCAGTGCGAACAGGAAGCGCGGGCCCATCATCATCGTGTTGCTGTTGGTTCCGAGGATGGAGATGGTGGCGCCGACCGTCAGGATCAGCGCCAGTGCTTCGCCGCCGAAGCCGGCAGCGGCATCGGCCAGCGGCGTGGCCGAGCTGGCCAGGCCGCCCAGCGTGCCCTGTGCCACCACCTGCACCGCGCCGTAGATGACGGTGACGGTGATGATCATGGTGATCAGCGCGAACGGAATATCGCGACGCGGATTGCGGTACTCGCCGGCAGCGGCCGGGATGTTCTCGAAGCCCGCGTAGGCGTAAAGCAGCAGCAAGGCGGCTTCGCCCATGCGCTGCAGGTCATGCGGGTCCGGACGCTGGCCGGAGAAGGCCAGCTGTGGGTCGATGTAGAACGCACCGATGGCCACGAACAGCAGCAGCGGCAGCATCTTGCCGATCACCAGCACCACGCCGGTACGCGCGGCCGAGCGCACGCCGATGATGTTGACGCCGGTCAGGAAGCCCAGCGACACCACGATCACCGCGATGCGCCCCATGCCGGCGCCGGCCCACGGCCAGAAGCGTGCGACGGCATCGGCCAGCGCGTTGCTGAGTGCGGCCGCCGAGCTGATGCGGGTCAGCCAGATCATCCAGCCGATCTCGAAACCGGCGAAGCGCCCGAACGCCTCGCGTGCATACAGGTAGCTGCCGCCGGGTTCATCGAAGTAGCTGGCGGCCTGCGCATAGCACAGCACCAGCAAGGCCACGACGATGCCGGCGGCGACCACGCCCCACAGGCTGAAGGGGCCGAGCAGGGCGACGGTGGCGGCCGGCAGCAGGTAGATGCCGCTGCCGATCACATCGTTGATCGACAGGCCGACGATCTGCCAGCGGCTGACCGCGCGTTGCAGCTGCGGTTCGTCCTGTGCGCTCAATGGCCGTCTCCATTCAATGAAGGCAGCTCCCATTGCGCCTGCAGTCGCCTGTACTCGGCGCGCGGCAGCAGCACGAAACGCGGCGCGTCCTGCGGCCGCAGCCAGTCCAGCAGTGCCTGCATGCGTTCCTGCGGCATGGCCGTGCAGCCGGCGGTGGCCTCGCCGGGCTGGCGCCACAGATGGGCGAAGATGCAGCTGCCCTTGCCGGGCTGGTTGTCCGGGTTGTGGGCGATCACGAAGCCCTCCCGGTAGCGCACGTCGCCCTTGTTGTGCAGATCCAGCCGCATCGGCTCGGTGGAGCCCTTGACCGCTGCATTGCCGACCTTCTTTTCATCAACGATGCGGTTGTAGAACGGCGAACCGGGCACGTCCATGCAGTAGCTGCTGTCCAGCATCGGCTGGTAGGGCATGGCGGTGCCGCGGCGGGTGACGGCATAGCCGAACGCACTGCCGAGCGCGAATATGCCGGCCGGGCTGCGGCCATCGCCTTCCTGCTTCTGCGGGCCGTCGGCCTGCGCCGGGTGCAGGCCCAGGCCCCAGGCACTGCCGGTGCGGCCGAGCGCCACCGGGAACGCCTGTCCATGCGCGTGCCAGCCCTTGCCGTCGCGCACATAGGCCTGCAGTTGCCCCTGGGTGCTGTCCCAGCCTTCGCTGGTGACCACGATCAGCTGGCGCGCGCCATCCAGCGGCGCCGCGTGAACGGACACCGCCGTAGCAAGCAGCAGTGCAGCGGTAGCGAGACGGACCAGTGATTTCATCAACAGGTGCTCCGGTCAGGAATCCAGCAGGTGGTCGATCCGCTCCAGGTTCACCGCAAGCTGCTGCTGGCGGTCCGGATTGGTGTGGCAGAGCAGCACGAACAGGAAATCGAGCAGGGCGTGCATGGCGCTACGGTACAGCAGCTGCGCGACCTGCGGCGTGCGATCGTGCGCGCACACCACCAGCGCTGCGTCAGCATGCGCGCGCAGCGGGTTGGCGGTATGGCGGGTGATGGAAATCATCTTGCCACCCATGTCCTGGAACTGGCGCGACAGCTGGGATAGCTGCGGCAGGTTGCCGAATTCGGAGAACACCAGCAGCGCATCGCCCGGGCGCGCGGCCGAGAGGTTGGCCAGCATCAGGATCGGGTCGGTGTGGGGTACCACCAGCAGCCCGAGCAGCGACAGCCGCATGGCAAACTCGCGGGCGAACAGGCCGTCGTCTCCCAGGCCGTACACGAACAGCTTGGGCGCACCGTCGAGCAGCTGCACGATGCGCTCGATCTCCGCGCGTGGATTGGCCTGGCGTGTTTCCTCCTCGGCCTGCGCCTTGCTGCGGCGCAGCGCCTCGCCCAGGCGCAGGTAGTCATCGCCGCTGTCGGGTTCGTCGGGCGCCTGCTGCGGATCGGCACCGGCGCGGGCGACGTCCTGGCCGATGGAGTACTTCAGGTCCGGGTAGCCCTTGAAGCCGAGCTTCTGGCTGAACTTCACCACGCTGGACTGGCTGATGCCGAGCGCACTGGCCAGCTGCTGTGACGAGTAGTCGCGCAGCAGGTGGGCGTTGTCGAGGATGAAGTCGGCGATGCGGCGCTCGATGGCCGACATCTGCCCGCGCTCGGTGCGGATCTTCAGCAGGGGCGGCATGCGGGGTGTCCGGGCATGTGTGGGCGCGTTGCGGCTGGCAGCGTAGAGCGTGTCATGGAATGGGTCGAGCGGGTTCCAGCCTCGAAGAGGTTACGGAGCGCGGTTGTTGCTTTTGACGTTGAGTCCGCCTTCAAGCGAGCCGGGCACCGCAGGTCCGGCGAGGGCGAAGAGGCGCGGGTGTCTGAGCGTAGCGAGTTCCCGCGCCGTCCCTCGACGGGCCGAGGAGCGCAGGGAACCGGTGCGTAGCACCGGCTAGCGGCCGGCGGAGCGTTTCTTCTGGTTACTTTTCTTTTCGCGAAAAGAAAAGTAACGCGCGACCCAGCGCCAGTGGCACGCAACGTCAGCCGCAAGGCAGAAATCACCCCAGCATCTCCAGCCCACGCACCTCAGTAATGCCCAGCCCCGGCACGTCGCTGATGCTGATCTCCGATTCGTTGAAATGCACGCCGCCGCTGACCGGGTCGAACTGGCCCAGCGAGGGACCGTCGAGGTCAACCTTGGTGATCACATCACTCTTGGCCACGGCCAGGTGCACGGCTGCGGCCACGCTGATGCTCGACTCGATCATGCAGCCGATCATGCACGGCACGCCGTAGATGCCGGCGATGTCGGCGATGCGGATCGCGTTGGATAGGCCGCCGGTCTTCATCAGCTTGATGTTGATGATGTCGGCCGCGCGCTGCTGGATCAGGTCCATCACCTGGCTGGGGCTGAACACGCTTTCGTCGGCCATCACCGGCGTGTTGACGCGGTCGGTGACGTACTTCAGGCCACTGATGTCCGCGGCCTTCACCGGCTGCTCCAGCAGCTCCAGTACCACGCCGGCTTCCTCCAGCGTGCGCATCGCATGCACCGCCTGCTTGGCGGTCCAGCCCTGGTTGGCATCCAGGCGCAGCAGGGCGCGGCCTTCCACGGCGGCATGGATCGCCTTGACCCGTTCGATGTCCAGCCCGATGTCCTTGCCGACCTTGATCTTCAACGACTCGAAGCCGCGTTCGATCGCTGACAGCGAATCGGCCACCATCTTGTCGATGTAGTCCACGCTGATGGTGATGTCAGTGGTGATCACCGGGTCGCCGCCGCCGAGCATCTGGTACAGCGGCGCACCGTGCAGCTGCGCCCACAGGTCGTACAGCGCGATCTCCACCGCGGCCTTGGCGCTGGTGTTGCGCTCCATCGCGGTCTGCACCAGCGTGCACAGGTGGTTGAGGTTGACCACGTCCTGGCCGATCAGGCGTGGGGCGATGAAGTGGCGGATCGCCTCGATGATCGAGCCGTGCGTATCGCCGGTGATCACGGCGGTGGCCGGGGCTTCACCATAGCCGGTGTTGCCGCTGTCGGTGCGGATCAGCACCACCACGTCTTCCACGGTTTCCACCGTGCGCAGCGCGGTCTTGAACGGTGTCTTCAACGGCACGCGCAGCATGCCCAGTTCGATGGCGGTGATCTTCATTCGGGAGTCTTGGCCCGCAGGCGCTGGATGTTGGTGATGCGGTCGATGTAGCGGACGGTGTCGCTGGCCATCATCGGCTCCAGCGGCGTGACCGAAACACCATTGAGATGGGCCTGCACGCGCGTGCCGTCGGCACCGAACCAGCTGCCGCCCGCTGTATCGTGGATCACCCAGGTGCGGCCGTCGACGTGGCCGATGGCCATCATTACGTGGCCGGGGATGTAGACCAGATCGCCGACCTTCAGGTCGGTGACGGCACGGTCGCGCAGTGCCTTGCCGACCTTGTCGGTGAACGGCAGGCGATCCAGTGCCGGGCTGACCGCCTGTGCACTGGTATTGCGCGGCAGCAGCACGCCGAAGCTGCGGTAGATCTCGGAAACGAAACCGCTGCAGTCGCGCGTGTCGTAGTCGTGGCCCCAACCGTAGCGCTCGCCGAGGAACTTGAAGGCCTGCTGCAGCAGCAGGCGCGGGGTCATTGGCAGGTAGTCGGCGGCGGTGTCCTGCGAGCGCGGCAGCAGCGCTGGTACCAGCTTCAGGCGGCCATCGGCTTCGCGCACCGGCAACTGCACCACCCACGAGGCGTGGGCCTGCTGGCCGTTCACGGGTTCTGAAGCGGGCCAGTCGGCCAGCACCGGCAGGCGCACGCCCATGTCCAGCTGCAGGCGCGACACGCGCGGCTCCTCCGGGGTATAGGCGGTCTGTGCGGTGGCGCCGGTGACGATCCGGTACGGGCCCTTTGCGCCGTAGCCGAGCACCGTGGCCTTGTCGCCGCCGGCGATGGCGTCGGCTTCGATCCACGCGCTGTAGCGCTCGCTGTGCACGAACAGCCAACGGCCGTCGGCGCTGCGGTGGACCACGGCGACCTTGTCGCCGGGGAACAGTGCCGATTCCTGGAAGCGGTCGATGTCGGTGTCACCGGCAGTGCTGAAGACCCGCTCGCGGGTGGGGAAGGTACGCAGTGCCGCGCGCTTCACCACCAGCCCGTAGGCCGGTGCCACCTTGGCAGGGATTGCATCGAGGCCGAGGTTGGCTTCGATCGCGCTGCGCAGCGCGGGTGCGATCGCCTGGCCCTTGTCGTTGTAGAGGGCGCGGGTGGGCCAGCTCGACAGCGCGGTGATGCTGGCGCGAACCGTCGCCGCATCAAGCTGGGCGGGCAGTGCGGCGATGTCCTGGATGTGGCTGTCCTGCGCCCGCATCCGCGCGTTCTGTGCTTCGATCTGCGCGCGATCCAGAATCGGCGCATCGGCGTTGTCCAGGCGCGCGGCCCAGTACTGCGGGGTCAGATAGGCCTCGTGCAGGCCGATCACATAGGGCAGCGGCGCACCCGGGTCGGGCGGTGGGGCCGCCTGTGCAAAGGCCGGAGCGGCCAGCAGGCACAGGGCCAGGGTCAAGCGGCGCGGCCAATGCCGGTGCCGTTCGCGGAAAGCCAGGCTCATGCGGTGAACACCCTCCTCGAATGCCTGTTGGAATATTTATTCCTTTCGGCATGGAAAGCAAGAATAAATTATTGACCGGCATCCCGGCCCGTGTTACACAGCCATTACCACCCGCGCTGGGGAAGTGTCGCTGTGGATCCTGCCGTTCGCAAACCGCGTCTGACTGCCGCCGCCGGCCTGGGTGCCGTGTTGCTGCTGTGGGTGTCGGCCACGCACGCGACGGATGGGCATAGCAGCCAGCAGCGGGCGCGCCAGACGCAGGTGATCGACCTGATCGACAGCGGTCGCTTCAGCGATGCCGAAGCGCTGCTGGCAACGGCAGGCGATACCACCGAGGGGACCTTCCAGCGCGAGCGCATGCGCCGCATCCGCCTGGATTTTTCCCTCGACGAGGCCGCGGCCAAGGCGGCCGTGCGCCGCTGGATTCCCGATCTGACCGACGAGGAATTTGCGCGCTGGGACCAACTCGGCCTGATCGAGCATCTCGATACCGATGGCGAGCGTTGGTACTTCAAGCGCGCACCGTCGAACCTGTTCCTGCTCAGCGACGAAGCACGCGCGCGCCGCCGCACGGATGCACCGATGCCGCCTCCGGGCCCCAACGAAGTGCTCAACGCCCACCACGCAGGCGTGGTTGCCGCGGCCGAACAGAGTGGCCAGGCGTCGGTACTGCCGCAGCGCTACGAATTCACCCAGTCGCTCACGGTGAAATCCGATGTGGTGCCCGCCGGTGAAACGATCCGCGCGTGGATTCCGTACCCGCGCGAGATCCCCGGGCAGCAGGAACAGGTGCAGTGGCTGGGCAGCACCCCGGGCAAGGCGCGGGTGGCACCGGCCAGTACCCTGCAGCGCACCGCGTACCTGGAAGCCAAGGCAGTGGCTGGGCAGCCGACGCGCTTCGAGATCCGCTACGCGGTCACGATCCTCGCCCGGCATACCGCGATCGACCCGGCCAAGGTACAGCCAACCCCGGCTGATCCGGCCTTGAAGCCCTATCTGGCCGAGCAGCTGCCGCATGTGCGCTTCACCCCGGCGCTGAAGCTGTTCTCCGACCAGGTACTGCAGGGCGAGACACGTCCGTATGAAGTGCTGCGCAAGCTGTTTGCTGCCGTGGATCGCATTCCCTGGGCCGGTGCGCGCGAATACTCCACGCTCAGCAACATCAGCGATTACGCGCTGCATGCCGGCCATGCCGACTGCGGCCAACAGACCCTGCTGCTGATCGCGCTGCTGCGCATGAACGGCATTCCCGCGCGCTGGCAGTCGGGCATGGTGTTCTCCGGCGATGGCAGCGGCTACAACAACCTGCATGACTGGGGGCAGGTCTACCTGGCGCCGTATGGCTGGCTGCCGATGGACGTGACCACCGGCGCGCTTGCCAGCGATGTGCCTGCACTGCGCGATTTCTACCTGGGTGGCCTCGACGGCTACCGCATCGCCTTCAACGACGATTTCGGCCAGCCCTTCGTGCCGGCCAAGCAGCACTTCCGTTCGGAAACGGTCGACTCGCAGCGCGGCGAGACCGAGTGGGCAGGCGGCAACCTGTACTTCGACCAATGGAGCTACGACTTCCAGTGGCGGGTACTGCCAGCCAGGCAACGCTAGCGCGACACACCGCATTCCACACCATTCAATTCTTGCAGGAGAGAGCAGGGGATGAAGGCTTACAGCATCAAGCGGGCGGCGTTGTGCGTCGCCCTTGGGGCGTGTCTGGGCGTAGTGCTGCCCGGCATCGCGATGGCACAGAACGTGAGCGGCGCAGTTGCCGGCCGTGCAACCGCGGGCGACCAGGTGACCGTGGTCAGCAACAGTACGGGTCTGACCCGTACCGTCACCGTCGGCGCCGACGGCAGCTACCGCCTCGGCCAGCTGCCGGTAGGTGACTACCAGCTGCAGCTCAGCCGCGATGGCCAGAAGCTGGGCGATCAGATTGCTGTCAGTGTGGCAGTAGGCGGAACCACCACGGTCAACCTGGCCAGTGGCGGCGGCGTCACCAATCTCGATGCGCTGCAGGTGGTCGGCACCCGCGTGGTCAACCGCGTGGATGTCTACTCCACCGAGACATCCTTCAACATCAACCGCCAGGAGATCTCGCGGCTGCCGGTGGCGCAGGACCTGTCTGCGGTCGCGCTGATGGCGCCGGGCGTGGTCGGCGGCAACTCGTCATTCGGCGGCCTGTCATTCGCTGGTTCATCGGTGGCCGAGAATGCGGTCTTCATCAATGGCCTGAATGTCACCGACATGTATACCCGTCGCGGCTTCAGCACCGCGCCGTTCGCCTTCTTCAAGGAGTTCCAGGTCAAGACCGGTGGCTACTCGGTCGAGTTCGGCCGCTCCACCGGTGGCGTGATCAATGCGGTGACCCGTTCGGGCAGCAACGAATTCGAGGGCGGTGTTGAAGTCACCGCCGAGCCCAGTGCGTGGCGCGCCAGTGGCGGCGATCATTTCCACCGCGACGGCACCCCGCATTCCTACGGCAGCCGCGACAACAACTCCTTCCTGAAGACCAACGTGTGGGGCTCCGGCCCGATCGTCAAGGACAAGCTGTTCCTGTTCGCGATGTACGAAGACCGCAGCGACAAGGGACACAACACCTCGTCCGATGGCAGTACCTGGTTCAAGAACGATTCCGGCAACGGCTTCTGGGGCACCAAGCTGGACTGGAACATCAACGACAACCACAGCCTGGCGCTGCTGGCGTTCTCGGATGAGGGCGATGTCACCAATGCGTCGTACGGTTACAACTGGAACGCCGACCAGCTCGGCGCCTGGGGCGGCGATTCGGTCACCGAGACCGGCGGCCGCAACTGGTCGGCCACCTACACCGGCCACTTCGGACAGAACTTCACCGCGCGCGCCATGGTCGGCCAGAACAACCAGCGTGCGTTCACCAATTCATCGCTGGATCAGGCCTGCAGCCCCGTGTTCACCGACAGTACCTACGGCCCGCGCCTGGGCAAGCTGCAGGGCCTGCGCGCAGGCTGCCACCCCACGGGCACGGCAGTGGCCGAGCGTGACGATACCCGTGACGTGGCGCGACTGGACTTCGAATGGCAGCTGGGTGACCACCTGCTGCGCTTCGGTGTCGACCGTGAGCTGATGACCACAAAGCAGTCCACCCGCTACCCCGGCCCGACCGAACTGAGCTACACCGCCTACGTGGCGCGCCCCGGCGATGAAGTCTGGGACGGTGCCAATGCCTACGTACCGGCTGGCGTTACCGAAATGCTGCGTGCGCGCAACCGCAAGTCGGGCGGCACGTTCGAGACCGAAGCCAATGCGCTGTACGTGGAAGACATCTGGAACATCACCCCGAACCTGATGCTGAACCTGGGCGTGCGCTGGGACCGTTTCGAGAACCGTACCGCCGCCGGCAAGGCGTTCATCAAGATGGATGACCTGATCGCACCTCGCGTCGGCTTCTCGTGGGACATGCGTGGTGATGCCAGCACCAAGCTGTTCGGCAACGCCGGCCGCTACTACCTTCCGGTTACCAACAACATCAACGTGAACTTCGCCGGTGGCCTCACTGACGAATACAGCTACTACGTGCTCAACGGCTGGGAGCGGAAAACCTCGCCGACAGGCTCACCGTACATGGCACCGATCGTCGGCCAGCAGATCGGCCCGACCGACACCCGCATGAACACCGGCGGTGCCGACCTGCGCCAGAGTGTGGATCGCGACCTCAAGGCGGTCTACCAGGACGAGTACATCCTGGGCTTCCAGAACATGATCAACCAGGCATGGTCGTGGGGCGTCAACGCCACCTATCGACGGATGACCCGTGCGCTGGACGACATCCGTATCAATTACACCCCGTGCGGCCCGACCCCGAGCACGCTGTGGCCGATCGCCAACCCGGGCGAGAGCCTGACGATCTGGGGTGATAAGAGCATCGGCTGCGCCAACGAGGGCTGGATCACCATCGATACCGCCAACAGCGGTTATCGCAAGGGTGGCAGCGGTGAGGTGATCGGTTACTCCAAGCCCAAGCGCACCTACAAGGCACTGGAGTTCCAGATCGACCGTGCATGGGACGAGAAGTGGATGTTCAACGCGTCCTACCTGTGGTCGAAAAGCGAGGGCAATTTCGAAGGCCCTGTGAATTCCGATACCAACTACGGCGACACGGGCATGGTTCAGTTCTGGGACCATCCGGCCACCAACGAGCGCTATGGCGTGCTGTTCAACGACTTCCGCCACCAGTTCAAGCTGCGTGCCGCTTACGCGCTGAACAAGCAATGGTCGTTCGGAACCACGCTGCAGGTGCAGTCCGGTGGTCCCATCACGGCCTACGGCGTGATGTGGCCAAACGATTCCATCGCCGGTGGTAGTACCTCCAGCGAAGGTAGCGGTGGTGGCACCGGCTGGCTGTGCGTGGCCAACTGTTCCGGCCCGTACAACCAGCGGCAGTTCGAGTACAGCCCACGCGGTGCGTTCGGTCGCCTGCCGTGGACCTGGACCATGGGCGCCAATGTGACCTGGCGTTTGCCGGTGGAGGGCATCGACCTCAGTGCACGGCTGTCGGTGTACAACCTGTTCAACAACCAGAAGACCATCAACGTGCACCAGCGCTATGAAGCGCAGCCC
Organism: Stenotrophomonas sp. YJH_SMC_37; assembly: GCF_059370035.1. Taxonomy (NCBI): domain Bacteria; kingdom Pseudomonadati; phylum Pseudomonadota; class Gammaproteobacteria; order Lysobacterales; family Lysobacteraceae; genus Stenotrophomonas; species Stenotrophomonas sp. YJH_SMC_37. The sequence goes on along the minus strand of NZ_JCAFTG010000018.1, from coordinate 17,752 downwards.
GGCCAGTACCGCGAGGCGACGTTCGCCACCGGGACGCGCTGGCAGGCCCCGCGCTACACCCAGCTGGTGGTGACCTGGAACTTCTGAGGCCACGATCCGCGCCGTCCACCGTGACGGCGCGGGCAATGGAGGGGCTGCGCGCATGTACCACCTGCTGATCGTCGCGGCGGCACTGGCCGCACCGTCCGCTTCGGCGACCGACATCGCCTCCCTCGATGCCGACGTCGCCGCCGTGGTCCAGCACGAGCACCTGCCCGGGCTGGCCATGGCGGTGGTCGAGCAGGGGCGTGTGGTGTACCAGCATGCCGAGGGCGCGCGCGGCGACGGCGGCCGCATCGACCAGGACACGCTGTTCAAGATCGCCTCCAACAGCAAGGCGATGACCGCCGCGCTGCTGGCGCGGCTGGTGCAGCAGGGCAAGCTGCGCTGGGAGGATCCGGTGCGGCGGCATCTACCGGGCTTCCGCATGCACGATGCGTGGGTGGGCGAGCAGATGCAGGTGCGCGACCTGCTGATCCACAACAGCGGCCTGGGCCTGGGCGCCGGTGACCTGATGCTGTGGCCGGAGCCGAACGCGTTCACCCGTGCCGACATCATCGCGGGGCTGGCGCACCTGAAGCCGGTCAGCAGTTTCCGCAGCCGCTACGCCTACGACAACCTGATGTACGTGGTGGCCGGCGAACTGGCCGCTGCGACGGGTGGCAAACCGTATGACCAGTTGATGCGCGAGCAGGTGTTCGAGCCGCTGGGCATGACCCGCTGCCAAGTGGGGACGTGGTCGGTGAAGCGGGTCGGCAACGTGGCGCAGCCACATGCCTGGCGTGGCGACCACAATACGGTGGTGAACGCCGATGGTGCGATCAGCCCGGACCTGCCGTCGATGGCCGCCGGCGGCATCCGTTGTTCGCTGCGCGACATGACGCGCTGGATGCAGGTGCTGCTCGATCCCGCTCTGGCACCTGGCTGGTTGGATGCTGAGCAGCGCCGTACGCTGTGGACCCTGCACATGCCGATGCCGCTGGGTGAACGCCAGCGGCGTTGGGACAACGCGCATTTCTACGGCTACGGCTATGGCTGGCGCGTGTCTGACATGGACGGCCAGTGGAAGGTGGCGCACACCGGCACGCTGTCGGGCATGTACTCGTCGCTGGCGCTGCTGCCTGAACGCCGGGTGGGGGTGGTGATGCTGATCAACGGCGAAGGCGAGGACGCACGCACGGCCCTGATGCAGGCCGCGCTGAAGCGCTTCACCGCCCCCGATGAGGCGCGTCCGGCGCTGGCGTACCTGGCCGAACTGAAGGCTGACCAGGCCATGCGAGCGGCAGGCGGCCATCAGCGGCCGGCGACGTCGGAGGCACGGCCGACATCGGACGCCGATCTGCCGCGCTGGCAGGGCCGCTACACCGATCCGTGGCTGGGGCCGGCCTCGCTGTGCCCGGGCAAGGACGGCTTGCGCTTCAGCGTGGACAAGTCGCCCCGGCTGGAAGGGGCTGTGCTGCAGCTGCAGGGGCGCTGGCTGCTGCGCTGGGATACGCTGGGCGAAGACGCGCAGGCGTGGCTGCAGCCGGGTGAAGGCCTGGCACCGACACTCGACCTGCGCGCCATCGATCCGGACATCGACTTCAGCTATGACTTCCAGGACCTGCATTTCACTCGTACTGGCGATTGCCCTGGCAGCGACCACCAGCGCCGCTGAGCCACCGCGCGTTTCACCGGCCACCGACGCGGCCAGCGCCGGACTGGTGGAGATCCGTACGTTGTCGCCGCGCATCGACCTGGACATCCGCTATGCGGGCGCCAACAACTTCACCGGCGCGCGCGTGCCCGGCTACGAGGCGCCTTCGTGCTACCTGCTGGCGCCGGTGGCGAAGGCGCTGGCCGAGGTGGAGCAGGACCTGCGCGCCGATGGCTTCGGCCTGCGCCTCTACGACTGCTACCGGCCGGTGCGTTCGGTGCAGGCCTTCATGGCCTGGGTGAACGATCCGCGCGAGCTCTCGCGCAAGGCACAGCAGTATCCGGACCTGGACAAGCCGCGCCTGCTGGCCGATGGCTACATCGCCGAACGCTCCGGCCACAGCCGCGGTGCCACGGTGGATCTGGGCCTGCTGGATTGCCGCAGCGGTGCATGCACGCCGTTGGACATGGGCACTGACTTCGACTTCTTCGGGCCACGTGCGCATACGCAGACGAGCGGGCTGAGCACTGTGCAGCAGGCGAACCGCCAGCAGCTGGTGCAGGCAATGGCACGGCGTGGTTTCGTGAACTATCCGCAGGAGTGGTGGCATTACACCCTGCAGCCCGAACCGGATTCCGGTACCGCGTACGACGTTCCGGTACGGTAGGGGTATCGGCAGGGCACCGCCCCGCCTCTGACAGTTTCCCACGTGGTCCGTTGTAGAGCCGAGCCCATGCTCGGCTGCTCCTTGTTCAATCGTCGAATTATTCGATCTCGATGGAGACTCATCCACGCATGCGTGGATCTACCGTGGCTGCCGGATTGGGCCCGAAGCAGATCCCTTACACTGGCCGCCTCTTCATCCCTGCCCACCCGATGAACCTTCCCCTGCACTTCGGCCTGCTCGGCACCCTGGAAGCGGGCGCCATCGCCCTGCTGGTCGGCCTGCTTGTGTACCTCCTGTGGTCGCAGCTGTGCCGCCTGCTGCGGTGGTCGATGGGGCACGCGATCGGCTGGTCCTGCGTCATCGCCGTGATCATCGCCGCCGGCATCGATGCGTGGAAGCTGTTCTACATGGGCATCGTGCGGCTGGAATCGCCGCTGTACGCGCGCATCTTCCTGGCCACCATCCACGATCCGAACGAACTTGGCAGCCGTGTCGTTCTGGAAATCGCCGGTGCGCTCGCCGGTGTTGCTCTTGCATGGGTGTTGTTCAGTTCGCGGTCATCGGAAAAAACCGTCGACTGACGCAGGTTTTTCGTTGCCTGCCGGTTAAATGCAGAGGCGCTGAATGCGCACCTTATGAGCCACTCACTTCACCCTAACCACCGCGCTAAAGCATGCGTGGAGGCGAGTGGTTAATCGCATGTGTGCGGGCCGGTCGCGGCGCAAAATCGATTCAGAAACGCGGTGGCAGGGTAGGTGCCGTGCGGAATCAACACGCCGCGCAACACCACCCAATCGGTAGGAGACACCCCTGATGACTATTCGCAACCGCAAGCCCCTGATCGCCCTGATCGTCGCCGCTGGCAGCGTGCTGGCCATCCCGGCGATGGCCCAGTCGGCCAAGCAGCAGGCCGCGCACGCGCAGAACGAGGCCGCTCAGGCCCAGCAGGCGGCTGCACAGGCCGGCCAGGCCGCCGACCAAGCGACCAATGCGGCCGCAGCGGCATCGGCACAGGCCAATGGCGGTGGCCAGACCTGGGCCAGCATCGATACCGATGGCAACGGCACCATCAGCAAGACCGAGGCGCAGGTGAACGCCGGCCTGGCCCAGGTGTTCGACCAGGCCGATACCAACAAGGACGGCGAGTTGAGCGCCGATGAGTACAAGGCCTACGTGGCCGCCCAGCAGGCGGGCGCCGGTGGCGCAGCGCAGGGTGCACAGGGCAGGTAAGTCCTGCGTCGGGGCGTATGGGAACCCGGGCGGCTTCGGCCGCCCGGGTTTTTTCGTCACCATGGCCCCTGTATCCTTGCGCGATGAACACCCCCACGCCTGCGCCGTCGCGCGCCATCGGCCTGGTCGGTTTTGACGGTGACGATACGCTGTGGAAGAGCGAGGACTACTACCGCAAGGCCGAGCAGGATTACCTTGACCTGCTGTCGCGCTATGTCGACGTGCATGACACCCAGACCGCCCGCCACCTGCTGGAAGTGCAGCAGCGCCACCTGGGCACCTTCGGCTACGGCGTCAAGAGCATGACCCTGTCGATGATCGAAGCGGCCATCGACATCACCGGCCAGCGCATCGAGGCCAAGGACATCCAGCGCATCCTGGAGATCGGCCACGACACCCTGCGCCACCCGGTCGAGCTGATCGATGGTGTACGCGAAGCGGTGGCGGCCATCGCCGAGCACTACCCGGTGGTGCTGATCACCAAGGGCGACCTGTTCCACCAGGAAGCGAAGATCAAGGTCGCCAACCTGGGCGAGCTGTTCCCGCGCATCGAGATCGTTTCCGAGAAGGACCCGGAGACCTACGCCCGCGTGCTGGCCGAATTCGACCTGCCGATGCAGCGCTTCGTGATGGTCGGCAACTCGCTGCGCTCGGACATCGAGCCGGTGGTGACCCTGGGTGGCTGGGGCGTGCATACCCCGTACGCAGTGACGTGGGCGCACGAGACCCAGCATGGCGTGGCCGACGACGAGCCGCGCATGGTCACCGCCGATACCGCCCACGACTGGCCGGCCGCACTGGCGGCGATCGAGGCAAAGGCCGCTGCGGCCTGACAGGGCCCGTCGGCTGCGGCAGAATCGGGGCATGAACCACCGACTGCGCGCGCTGATGTTGTTCCTGTTGCTGGCGCCGGCCACCGTGCTGGCCCAGCAGACCGCCGAGCGCTCAAGCGCCTACGACGTGGACACCGGCGACAGCTGGGTCGATGCCCAGCTGCAGGACATCAACCATTACGCCGAACGCTACCCCGACGCCTTCCTCGACGAAGTGTCGCGCTATGCCGACGTGCCGCGCGGCTACATCAGCGCGCTGTTCACCACCCACGGCTGGCAGGCCGGAGACATCTATTTCGCCTGCTTCTGGGCCAAGGCCAGTGGCCAGACCTGCCGCGACAGCGTGCGTGCCTTCAGCCAGGACGCGGAGGGCGGCTGGGAGGCGGTGGTCAAGCGCATGCCCACCAAGCCGGACAATCTGCACTACCGGGCTGTGCGCCATGCCATCGTGGCCAGCTACCAGCACTGGGACCGGCCGATCACGCTGGATGCCACCCTGAAGCGCCAGCTCAAGCGGTAGTGCCGGCCGCTGGCCGGCAACTGCACCATTCCAGGCATCCGGAGGTTGCGGCCGGCACTACCCGGTCATGTTGCTCTGCGTATCGCCGCCGCCGGGCGCTCCGGCGACAATACGGGTCCGAGCTGTTCCCCGTTCCCGTAATCGAGTGACTGATGAGCGCCTCTTTCGTTTCGCCTGATGTGATCCGCCGCCTGTTCGCGCAGGCCATGTCCCGCATGTACCGCACCGAAGTGCCGCTGTACGGCACGCTGGTGGAACTGGTGGAGCGGATCAACGCGCAGGTGCTTGCCCAGGACCTGGCGCTGGCCGCGCAGCTGCAGCGCAACGACGAGCGTGCGCGGCTGGATGAAGAGCGTCATGGCGCGATCCGCGTCGGTACCGTGCAGGAACTGGCGACGCTGCGCCGCCTGTTCGCGGTGATGGGCATGTACCCGGTCGGCTACTACGACCTGTCGGTGGCCGGCGTGCCGGTGCACTCCACCGCGTTCCGCCCGCTGACCGGCGCGGCGCTGGCGCAGAATCCGTTTCGCGTGTTCACCTCGCTGCTGCGCCTGGAGCTGATCGAAGACGAAGCCCTGCGTGCCGAGTCGGCGAAGATCCTGGCGCGCCGTCGCATCTTCACTGACGGCGCGCTGGCGCTGATCGACCAGGCCGAGCGCGACGGTGGCCTGTCGCAGGCCGATGCCGAGCGCTTCGTCCAGCAGGCGCTGGAAACCTTCCGCTGGCACGGCGATGCCACGGTCGATCTGCCGACCTACCACGCACTGCACAACGCGCACCGCCTGGTGGCTGACGTGGTCAGCTTCCGCGGCCCACACATCAACCACCTGACCCCGCGCACGCTGGACATCGACGCTGCACAGGCGGCAATGATCGAGCATGGCATGGCGGCCAAGGCCGTGATCGAAGGCCCGCCGCGCCGTGCCTGCCCGATCCTGCTGCGCCAGACCAGCTTCAAGGCGCTGGAAGAAGCCGTGCATTTCCCGGATGCCGAAGGTGGTGATGCCGGCACCCATACCGCGCGCTTCGGCGAGATCGAACAACGCGGCCTGGCGCTGACCCCGAAGGGCCGCGCGCTGTACGACCAGCTGTTGTCGCAGGCCCGCGACGCCGGTGGTGAAGGCAGCACCGGCGGCGACTACGGCCAGCGCCTGCAGGCGGTGTTCGCCAGCTTCCCGGATGACCATGACACCCTGCGCCAGGAAGGCCTGGGGTATTACCGCTACCAGCTGACCGACGCTGGCCGCGCCGCGCCGGAGCGCGTGGCCGATCTGCCCGCTGAAGTGCTGGTGGCCGCCGGCCTGGCCACGGCTGACCCGATCGTCTACGAGGATTTCCTGCCGGTCAGTGCCGCGGGCATCTTCCAGTCGAACCTGGGCGGCGAAGAACAGCGCGCCTATGCCGCGCATGCCAACCGCGAAGCCTTCGAGCAGGCCTTGGGCGTGGCGGTGAACGACGAGTTCGAGATCTACGAGCGGCTGCAGGCCGAATCGCTGGCGGCGCTGCGCGGGTAAACCGCTTGCCGTGGAGCCGAGCGTGGGCTCGGCTCTACAGGGATTCTGCGGAGCGGCCCCTTTGTAGAGCCGAGCCATGCTCGGCTGCACAGGGAAGGAGAGTCGAGCATGGCTCGACTCTACAGACGCGGGCCTCAGCCCTTCATCGTTCCGGTATCCAGCCAGCGCTGGTGCCACGACAACGCTTCCGGCAGCAGGTGCGGGGTGTGCTTGCCGTAGCTCTCACGGCTGGCACGGTCGAAGTAATCCTGCAGCTGCGGGCGGAAGTCCGGGTGCGCGCAGTTGTCGATCAGCACCTGCGCGCGCTTGCGCGGGGTCAGGCCGCGCAGATCGGCCAGGCCCTGTTCGGTGACGATCACCGACACGTCGTGCTCGGTGTGGTCGACATGGCTGGCCATCGGCACGATCGCCGAGATGGTGCCGTTCTTGGCGGTGGACGGGCTCAGGAACGCCGACAGGAAACCGTTGCGGGCAAAGTCACCGGAACCGCCGATGCCGTTCATGATCCGCGTGCCCATCACGTGCGTCGAATTGACGTTGCCGTAGATGTCCACCTCGATCATGCCGTTCATGCCGATGCAGCCCAGGCGGCGCACCAGTTCCGGGTGGTTGGAGATTTCCTGCGTGCGCATGATGATGCGCTCGCGGTAGAAATCGATGTTCTCCTTGAACGTCTCATTCGCCTGCGGGCTCAGCGCGAAGCCGGTGCACGAGGCGTAGCTCAGCACGCCGTCGCGCAGCAGGTCGAGCATGCCGTCCTGGATCACTTCGGTGAACGCGGCCAGGTCGCGGAAACCGCTCTTGGCCAGGCCAGCCAGCACGGCGTTGGGGATGTTGCCCACGCCCGACTGCAACGGCAGCAGGTTCGGCGGCAGGCGGCCCTTCTTCACCTCGTGCTTGAGGAACTCGATCAGGTGCGAGGCGATCTGTTCGCTGGTCGCATCGATCGGGCTGAACGGGCTGTTGCGGTCCGGCCCGTTGGTACGCACCACGGCCACGATCTTGTCCGGGTCGCAGCGCAGCGCGGTATCGCCGATGCGGTCGTTGGCGTTCACCAGCGGAATCGGCTTGCGGTGCGGCGGCAGCGCGGTGCCGTAGTAGATGTCATGCATGCCGTCGACGCCGGCCGGCTGCCATTCGTTGACCTCGACGATCACCTTCCTGGCCAGGTCCAGCCAGGTCTTGTTGTTGCCGACCGAGGTGGAGGGCACCAGCGAACCGTCTTCGCGGATGGCCGAGACTTCGATCACGGCGGTGTCGATCTCGCCGTAGAAACCGAACCACACGTGCTGCGCAACGTGGCTGAGGTGGATGTCGATGTAATCCAGCTTGCCCTCGTTGATGCGGTTGCGCGCGTCCGGGTCGCTCTGGAACGGCATGCGCATGGCGATGCCATCGGCCTTGGCCAGCGCGCCATCGAGTTCCGGCGCGGTCGACGCGCCGGTCATCAGCTTGATCTGGAAGGGATTGCCCTGGGCGTGCACCGCTTCGATGCGGCGGGCCAGTTCCACGGGAACGGCCTTGGGATACCCGGAGCCGGTAAAGCCGCTCATGGCCACGGTTTCACCGGGCTGGATCAGCGCGGCTGCGGCCTCGGCGGAGACCACGCGGTCACGGAGACGCGCGTTGGCGATGCGATCAACAGACATGACGACAGTGTTTCTGGGGGGAATCCCGATTATCGGCCATCCTCATCCGTACGGGGGGTTCTACCTTCGTGGAATGGCTTTTCCCCCAAGGGGCTCACCCATACCCATCGGTTCTGTTTTGCAGTGCAGCGTGCAAAGTGCTTTCGCAGCCCGCACGATGGCCCTGCATCCCGACGTGGGGGAGGGAGCAGAGCCCGCTGGCAGTTCGCTGCAAGCGGGCTTTTTTATTGCCTGTCGCCCAGTATGAATGCGCGGCCTCCATTATCGGTAGTGCCGGCCGCTGGCCGGCAACTGGAGCAACCTTCGGCAGGATCATGGGATCTGCCGGCCAGCGGCCGGCACTACCGGGTCCGTCGCGTCCCGACCGGGTCGATACAATCCGCCCATGACCCTCGCCCCCGCTGACCTGCCCGCCTCCCTGCAGCCCCTTGTCGACCGCGCCCTGGCGCGCCTGGCCCAGGTCCTGCCCGAGCCCGTTCCTGCCGAACTGCTGCCGCTGCTGACCCGACTGGCGGTGGCCAGCGACTTCGCGCTGGACACCCTGGTGCGGCAACCGGCGCTGCTGGCGCAGCTGGCTACCCCCGGCTGCCCGCCGATCCCACCACCGGTGCTCGATCCGCTGCAGCCCAGCGACTGGCCGGCGCAGATCCGGCGCTGGCGTACTGCCATGTCGACGCGGCTGATCTGGCGCGACCTGGCTGGGCTGGACGACGTGGCGCAGACGCTGGCTGGCGCCACCACCCTGGCCGAGGACTGCCTGCGGCTGGCGCTGGACGCGCTGCAGCAGGAATTCGCCCAACGCCACGGTGTGGTCCGCGATGGCGAAGGCGCCGCGCAGCAGCTGGTGGTGTTCGGCCTCGGCAAGCTCGGCGGCGGCGAGCTCAACTTCAGTTCCGATATCGACCTGGTCTACGCCTACCCGCACGGCGGCGAATCCGACGGCCCGCGCGCGCTGGCCGCCGAAGAGTATTTCGCCCGCCTCGGCCAGCGCCTGGCCAAGCTGCTGGACGAAACCACCGTCGATGGCTTCAGCCACCGCGTTGACCTGCGCCTGCGGCCGTTCGGCAGCGCCGGCCGCGTCGCGCTGTCGTTCGCGGCGATGGACCAGTATTTCCAGCGCGAAGGCCGCGACTGGGAGCGCTACGCATGGCTGAAGGCGCGCGCGGTAGCCGGCGACATCGCCGCCGGTGAGGCGTGGCTGCAGACCCTGCGCCCGTTCGTGTACCGCCGCTACCTCGATTTCACCGCGCTCGACGGCCTGCGCGAGATGAAGGCGGCGATCACCGCCGAAGTCGCGCGCCGCGAGCTGCACGAAGACATCAAGCGCGGCGCCGGTGGCATCCGCGAAATCGAGTTCCTGTGCCAGGCGCTGCAGCTGATCCGCGGTGGCCGTGAGCCGGCGCTGCGCGAGCGCCGCCTGCTGGTGGCACTGGACGCGCTGGTGGCCGCGGGGCAGATCGCGCCCGAGGATGGCAGCGCGCTGCGTGACGCCTACCTGTTCCTGCGCCGGCTGGAGAACCGCCTGCAGATGCTGCGCGATGCGCAGACCCACGTGCTGCCCAGCGACGCGCTGGACCGCGCGCGCATCGCCGTCGGCCTCGGCTACCCGGACTGGGACGTGCTGCGCGCGGCATTGGCCGAACAGCAGCAGCGGGTCAGTACTGAATTCGCCGCGCTGCTGGCGCCGCGCAAGGGCCAGGCTGCGCCCGACGCGCTGGCCAACTACTGGCGCAGCCTGCCCGAGGGCAGCAACGCGCCGTTGCTGGCGGAAGCCGGTTTCCTCGATGCCAATGGCGCCGATCAGTCGCTGCGCGATTTCGCCCAGGGCACCGGCGTGAAGTCCCTGTCCGACGCCGCGCGTGCACGGCTGGATCGCGTACTGCCGGCGCTGCTGCATGCGGCCACGCGCTCGCCGCAACCCGATGCCGCGCTCAAGCGCGTGCTTGGCCTGCTGCAGGCGGTGCTGCGCCGGACCAGCTATCTCGCGCTGCTGGACGAACAACCGAGCGCGTTGGCGCGGCTGGTGGATGTGCTGGCGCGCAGCGCGCTGCTGGCTGAGCGGCTGGCCGCGTACCCGCTGCTGCTGGACGAACTGCTGGACGTGCGCGTGTCCGGACCGATGCCCGATGCGGCCGGCATGCTGGCCGAGTGCCAGCAGGTGCTGGCGGTGGAAGACCCCGAATCCGCACTGCGCTGGCTCAACGAGACGCGGCTGGCGCTCAGCTTCCGCATGGCGATGGCCACGCTGGACGGTCGACAGGGCGCAGTGGACAGCACGCGGCAACTGGCCGAGCTGGCCCAGGCGGTGGTCACCACCGTGCTGGCGATGGCCGAAGCGGACATGCGCGCGGCACACGGCGTGATTCCTGGTGGGCGCTTCGCGATCATCGGCTACGGCAGCCTCGGAGGGCTTGAGCTGGGCTTCGGTTCCGACCTGGACCTGGTATTCCTGCACGACAATCCGGCCGGCGTGGAGGCCAGCGATGGCGCACGTCCGCTGGAACCGGGGCGCTGGTATGCGCGGCTGGCGCAGAAGGTGATGGCGCTGCTCGGTGCGGTCACCGCCGCCGGCCGTCTGTACGACATCGACGTGCGCCTGCGCCCGGATGGCGGCAAGGGTTCACTGGTGTCTTCGTTGGCCAGCTACACCGAATACCAGCGCGAACGCGCGTGGACCTGGGAACACCAGGCCCTGGTACGTGCACGCGGCGTGGCCGGTGATGCCAGCCTGCTGGCCGATTTCGAACAGGTGCGTGCACAGACGCTGGGCCGCGAACGCGATCCGGCCACGCTGTATGCCGATGTGTTGAAGATGCGTGGCCGCATGCGCACCGAACTGGACCGCAGCGATGCTGCGCGACTGGACCTGAAGCAGGGTGCCGGTGGCGTGGTGGACCTGGAGTTCCTGCTGCAGACCGGCGTGCTGGCGCGTAGTGCGCAGCATCCCGCGCTGCTGCAGCCGCGCGATACACCGTCGTTGATAGATGCGCTGGCGGTTGCGGGCTTCCTGCCCGGTGCCACCGCGCAGGCACTGCATACCGCGCATGCCACGCTGCTCGACGTAGGCCTGGCCTGCACGCTGGACCGGCGCCCGCGACTGGCACCGACCACGCCCGCGATTGAAGACGCGTGTGCGGCGATTACGGCGGCGTGCAGAGCGGCGGCGTTGCCGTTCGGGTGAGTGGGTGCACCCATTAGAGCAATTGCCCGGGGATGATCCGCTGTTGGTAGGTGCCGACCGCTGGTCGGCACAATCTGTCAGCGGTGATGAACTCTGATGGAGCGTGCCGACCAACGGTCGGCACCTACCGTGCTCATGTGCCATCCAAGGTTGGCACCTACCAGGGCAATGGCGGTCAGCTGGTGGCGCGCAGCGGCGCCATCTTCCACAGCAGCGCGCGGAACGGGGCCAGCAGGCACACGCCGATCGCCAGCTTCACTGCCAGGTCGCCGGCGGCCCAGCTCACCCACGGCAGCGCGGAGCCGGCAAACGCGATCGACCAGAAAATGGTGGTGTCCACCGTCGCGCTGCAGGTGGTGGCCACCATCGGTGCGCGCCACCAGCTGCCACGGCGCAGGCGGTCGAACACGGTGATGTCCAGCAGTTGGGCCACGATGAACGCCGAGCAGGAGGCAATGGCGATGCGCGGGGTGGCCACCCAGATCGACAACAACACCGCCACCGCGAAGCCGATCCACGCCACGCGGCGCGCCGGGCCCGGGCCGAAGCGGCGGTTGATCAGGTTGCTGACCAGGAACGCGACCGGATAACTGAAGGCACCCCAGGTCAGCCAATCGTTGATCGGGTACTGCACCAGCACGTTGGACAGCAGCACCACCGCGCCCATCGCCAGTACCGCCAGCACCAGGGCGCGCGGGGTCAGCGGGGCAAACAGAGGGGCAGGACGCACGGACATGGCGAGCCAGAGGGAGAAAGGGGATCACCCATTATCCGCCCCGGCCGTGGCAAAACCAAAAACGGTCGTTCAGCTTTACAGCGCTTCACTCATCACGTCACCGGCGGCGTAGGCGGTGGGGACGTAAGCCAGGGCCTGGCCCTGCGCGCTCTTCACGGTCCAGCCGGCACCGGCCTCGGTGGGCTCGAAATGCACCCGCTGGCCGACCACGAAGGCCGCCGTCTGGTCTTCATGTACGCGCGCCGGCCAGCGCAGGGTGGCGGTCTGATCGGCCTTGTCGGGCACCTGCAGCTGTACCTGGCGCTCGCCCTCCGGCGTGGTCTCCACCTTCTTCACCTCCATCGGCGGCAGCGGCACTGCCTTGGTGCGCGTGGCCCGGCCGTTGCGTTCGCTGGCCTTGAACGGCGCCTTGGACAGTTCGGACAGGCCCGCCGATGCAGCGAGCGGCACCGAGACCACGATCAGCGAGGTGATCAGCACGCTGGCCTCGCTGCTGTTCAACTGCGGCGCGGCGCCGGCATGGACGGTGGGCACCAGCAGCGCGGAGAGCAGCAATGCAGAAGCGGGAACGCGCAGGCAACGGAACATGGAGACCTCCTGGTCAGGGGGGGGAGACGGCGGCTCAGCGCCGGGTATCGAAGATATCGCGCGGGCCGGTGGCCTCGGGCAGGTACTCCAGCGGGCGGCCCTGGTTGTCCTTCAGCTGCCAGCCCTGGTCGTTGCCGGTTGGCTCGAAATTCACGGTCTGGCCCACGGTGAACTGCACGGCCGGGTCGCCGACGCCGCGCGGATACTGCATCGATGCGGTGTTCTGCGGATCGTTGGCATCACGCAGCAGCACTTCGCGGCGGCCATCCACGGTAGTGGAGATGGCACTCACCTCCATCTGCGGCAGCTTGATCTGCTGCGGGCGGGCCAGCGGCTGGCCTGCGTCGGCGGCATCCTGCGCTTCCTTGGCCGCTGCAGCGCGGGCCGAGGCCACCATCTGCGTGGACATTTCCAGGCTTGGTCCCTGCGGACCCGGGTCGTGGATGATCACGATGCGGCGTTCGGCGTGGGCGGCCGTGGACCAGGCCAGGCCGGTGACGATCACCATCGACAACACAGAGGTAAGCAGCGGACGCATGTCGTTCTCCTTGCGGGATTCAGGGCGTGGCGGCAGTGGCACCGGCCACCGGCACATGGGGGATCACCAGTTCCTGCTGCAGCTGGCTGCGCTGGTGCAGGAAGTCGAACACCGATTCCACCGTCACCACCGAATAGTTGCCGGAGATGCGTTCGCCGGCTGGATGGTCGGTGGTGGTGGCGTTGGCTACGAACAGGCGCGCACCCACGCGCTTGCCGAGGCCGATATGCAGCACGCTGGGCTGGTACTTCTGCTGGCGCAGCCACTGCTGTGCCTGTTCGCGCTTGACGATGGCCGGCGCGCCTTCGGCCTGCGCCATCGCCGCCGCCAGCACCTCCAGCACCCACTGGTTGGAGTTCTGGTAGTCGGTGGCGAACGGGTAGGCGACCACGTTGTACCTGGTTTCGTGCAGCGCCTTGGGCTGGATCGAGGGCGGCACCAGCATCGCGCGCAGCGCTGCACGCAAGGGGGCCGACGGCACGCCGATGCGCAGGTCGGTATGGCCGCCGCTCTCGCCGACGAAGTTGCCGAGGCCCTCGTGGTACAGCTGCGAGCTGTCGGTCTTGCAGCGGTTGAGCAGGTGCATCGCGCGCCAGCGGCCGTCGTCCTCGCGCAGCAGGAAGGCCAGGTGGCTGTGGCGCAGGCCGTAGCGGCTCAGGTCCTGGCCACCGCGCGCGGCCACCACCACGTCCACATCGGGCAGCGCGTCCAGGCGTTCGGCGGTGGTCCAGGCCACGTCCAGCATCGCCGCCTGCGAGGCCACGCTCGGGTAGCGCTCGCGGCAGGCGGTGCTGTCGGCCCAGGCCGGTGCGGTCGCCAGCAGGCTGGCGATCAGCAGCGCGGCACGGGGCAGGCGGGCAAAACGATCCATGTCGGTACCTTCAGCGGCGGGCAGGCCCGCGCGCCGATCATACGCTGCTCAGCGCAGCGGGCGATCCACGCCCTTGCGCTGGAGTTCCCTGTCGCAGGCATCGCTGATCGGGGCGATCGGCAGCGGCGGGCGCTCGCCCGTCTTCGGATCGCGCAGCGCCGGCTGCTCGCGGTACGCGTCCAGCTGCTGCTGGCACTGATAGGAGATCGGGTCCAGCTCGGTGGGCGCGGTCGAACACGCGGCGAGCAGGGCCAAGGGCAGCAGGAGCAGGGTACGCATGAAGGCATTCGGTCCGGTGGGGGGCACCGGACTCTAACGGTATGGGCAGATTGAAATGTTCAGAAATCGCTGTGCATCCCGGTAGATGCCGGCGACTGGCCGGCATCGGCGGTGTTCGGTAATGCGCACAGCGTTGCCGGCCAGCGGCCGGCACTACCCCAATGCCAGGCGCTGCTTCACTTCCGCCGCTACCCGCGCAGTCTCGCGCAGTGGCTCGATGCGGTCGTACTGCCAGTCCAGCCAGTGCGGCTGCAGGCGCCCGCGCTCGCGCAGCTGCTGCTGGAAGCGGGCCAGCCGGCCCTGCGCGGTCTCGGCCAGCGCCACCATCACCGGCATGCGCGTGGCGCAGGCTTCAGAGAGCAGGTTCACCGAATCGGGCGAGACCACCACGCGGTTGGCCCAGCCGAGCAGGCCACCATAGGGATTGGTACCGTCGCCACCATCGCCCCAGATCACGTGCGGCAGGTTGGCGAACTTCGCGCGCAGGATCTCGGCCAGGGCCGGCGGCGTGCGTCGCGAGGTGGTGGCCAGCAGGCTGCCGCCTTCATTGCGGATCTGCTCGGCCAGCGCCTGGAATACGCCGACCATCGCGGTCTCGTCCCACGGTGCCAGCGGCGTCGGCCCACCGACCAGCAGTGCGGTGCGCGGGCCGGGCAGGGTGCTGAAGCCGGCGAACGCGGCGCGGCCCCAGGCCAGCCAGTCGTCGTCCACCGGGTTGAGGCTGCCGAGCAGGGTGAGCACGTTGCTGCCACGCAGGGCATCGTGTTCGGGCACCACCACCACGTCCCAATGGCGGGCGCTGATGCGCGGGTCGAGGATCTGCACCACCTGGCTGCCGCGTGCGCGCAGCACGCGCAGGGCACCGGCGGCCTGGCGGCCACAGCCGATCGCCAGCGCCGGGGCCTCGGCAGCCAGTGTCGCGAAGGCCTCGCCATAGCCATTCACATCGCCGGGCAGGCGCCGCGGCGACAGCCAGCGCCAGGGTGCGCGCGGTTGCAGGAGCAGCGGTCGGTGGGTGCCCTGGCGCAGTGCCGAGGCCAGCGCGACCGCCTGGCGGACATTGCCCGCACGGCCGTCGGTGACCGTCCATGGCGCGCTCGATCGTTTCACCATTGGCATTAATTCGTTTCAGCCCTGCTGGGTGTTGCAACAGTCGCGACACTCTACACTGCGGCTCGTCGTTTCGCCCCGCGCCGCCCGCGGGCACTGACTTCCTTTCGCCGCCCTGGAGATCCACCGATGTCCCACGCGCTCGACGCCGCCGCCCTTGATCAGCTGTTCCGTACGGCCCGCACCCAGAACGCCTTCCTCGACAAGCCGGTCCCCGAGAGCCTGCTGAAGGAACTGTACGACCTGGTGAAGTGGGGCCCCACCGCGGCCAACACCACGCCGGCGCGCTTCGTCTTCGTCACCTCGAAGGAGGCCAAGGACAAGCTGGCCCCGGCGCTGTCCGAAGGCAACCTGGCCAAGACCATGGCTGCGCCGGTCACCGTCATCATCGGTTTCGACCTGGACTTCCACGAGAAGCTGCCGTACCTGTTCCCGCACACCGATGCCAAGGCCTGGTTCGATGGCCCGCAGGAAGGCCGCCACGAAGCCGCCATCCGCAACGGCAGCCTGCAGGGTGCCTA
Organism: Stenotrophomonas sp. YJH_SMC_37; assembly: GCF_059370035.1. NCBI lineage: Bacteria > Pseudomonadati > Pseudomonadota > Gammaproteobacteria > Lysobacterales > Lysobacteraceae > Stenotrophomonas > Stenotrophomonas sp. YJH_SMC_37. The sequence continues at coordinate 1,840 of NZ_JCAFTG010000018.1, read as the reverse complement.
CCTGATCCTGGCTGCGCGCGCGCTGGGCCTGGATGCCGGCCCGATGTCCGGCTTCGACCCGGCCAAGGTCGACGAAGCCTTCTTCGCCGGCACCTCCATCAAGTCGAATTTCCTGGTCAACCTGGGTTACGGTGATCCGGCGGGCCTGTTCCCGCGCCTGCCGCGCCTGTCGTTCGACGAAGCGGCGCGCATCGCGTAAGTCGCTGTATCGGTTTCGGGCCCGCTGTTCCGCGGCGGGCCATTGCTGCACCGTGTACCCACCCTACGATCCGGAGAGTTCCTCAGATGAGCGCCACCCGTAAACTGCTGCTGCCGCTGGCCCTGACCCTGGCCATCGCCGCCTGCTCGAAGCCGGCCGACACCGCTGCCCCGGCCGCCGATGCTGCCGCCCCGGCCACCACCGAACAGGCCGCCACCCCGGCTGCCGACGCCGCTGCCGCTGCCCCGGCCGCCGAAGCGATCAAGATCGCTTCGGGCACCTACAAGCTGGACCCGAGCCACACCGACGTGCTGGCGCAGTGGAGCCACTTCGGCTTCTCCAACCCCAGCGCGCACTTCGGCAATGTTGAAGGCACCCTGGTGTACAACGCCGAAGACGTGACCAAGTCCACCGTGGAAGTGAAGCTGCCGCTGAGCGGCCTGAACAGCTTCACCGCCAAGTTCGACGAGCACCTGAAGAGCGCCGACTTCTTCGACGCCGCCAAGTTCGCCGATGCCACCTTCAAGAGCACCAAGGTGGAAGCGGCCGGCACCAACAAGCTGACCGTCACCGGCGACCTGACCATCAAGGGCATCACCAAGCCGGTCACCCTGGACGTCACCGTCAACGGCGGCGGCGAGCACCCGATGGCCAAGGTTCCGGCGGCTGGCTTCGATGCCACCACCACCCTGAAGCGCAGCGATTTCGGCGTCGGCGCGTATGCCCCGAACGTCAGCGATGAAGTGAAGATCCGCATCACCACCGAAGCCACCGGCGAAAAGCCGGCCGCTTGATGCACCCAGCTCACTCGTCGTGAGAAGGCAGAAGGCCCGCTGAAGAGCGGGCCTTCTTTTTGGGCTCTGCATGCGAGGTGCCCGATGCCGATGGGGTTGCCGGCCAGCGGCCGGCACTACCCGGTAGGTGCCAACCGGCATCTGGTGGGTGCGGACCGTTGGTCCGCACGATCCCTCAGCGCAACGCGCCCAACCATGCCACGCACGCCTCGCTCGGGCTCTGCTTGGCCTTCACCGTCATCCCGCTCACGCGCACGAAGGTCTGCGCTGCCTGCGCCACTACCTGGCGTGCGATCAGCGCCGCCTGCTTGGTCGCGGCCTGCTGCTTGCGCAGCTGCACGATGTTGATCGAAGGCCGGCCCACCGGTGCGTACTTCTGGTCGCGGCGCAGCACGTCGGCCACCTGCGCCACTTCGAATTCGGCCTGCAGGTAGCGGTGCTGTGCTTCCACCAGTTCGCGCAGCGGCGTGCGCAGTGCAGCGGTATCGGCGAAGGCGGCCAGGGCCGCATCGCAGGCAGCGTCATCAGCGAAGCGGGCACGCAGCGCATCCACGCTGGCCAGGGTCAGTTTGGCCATGTGGGCCTCGTTGCTGCAGGAAAGGACCGCGATTGTCGCATTGCTTGCCGGCTGATGCGTTGAATCGGGCGGCGGAATACCTGTAGAGCCGAGCCCACGCTCGGCTCATCGCGCGCAGCGCGAGGGTTTGCCGATCGCGGAACGAAGAGCAGCCGAGCATGGGCTCGGCTCTACACAGTCAAAGGCGTGCGGACCAACGGTCCGCACCCACCAGGGAATGTGCATGGCCGCCGATGACCCCTGTAGAGCCGAGCCCACGCTCGGCTCATC
>NZ_JCAFTG010000017.1:0-66204 GCF_059370035.1 Stenotrophomonas sp. YJH_SMC_37 | reverse complement strand
TGGTGGAATACATCCAGTACTACAACCAAGAGCGAATCAAATTGAAATTGAAGGGCCTGAGCCCGGTACAGTACCGGGAGCAGGCCCAACAGGCCCAATCGGCCGCCTGACCCCTGTCCAAGTCTCGGGGGTCACTTCACCTTGGGGGCTTGGCCGCGGCATCCATGCCGCGGACACCCCGCAACCCGACACCGCCCCACCCCTGACAGTTTCCCGGTGACGGTGGGTGAACTGCGATGACTGGTAGGTGTCGACCTTGGTCGGCACGGATCATTGCGAACTGGTGGGTGTCGACCTTGGTCGACACCAGGAGCGAAGCGACCGGCGTTTGCTTTTGATTTTCTTTTTCTTCTCCGTGGCTGGACAGCACACGGAAACTGTCAGAGGCCGGGCGGGTGGGTTGCGCAGGGGCGTGAGCCGCATGGATGCGGCGATCGAGCTTACATGGACGTACTTGCAGCGTCCCCTGCGCCACCCACCCGCCCGGCCACGCGCGGCTTCTGCTTTTGCTTCTGCCTTCAGCGACCAACCAGCCAGCCACGAGGGGCTGCGCCGTTGGCTGGAACAACCTGTTACCCATACGGGGCATGTACCCGTCACAGCTGCATGCGATGCTGACCACCTGATCCCTGCCAGCGAGAACGCCCGCATGACCACCATCATCGCCCCGCGCGTGCACGACATCGGCGGCCTCGAAGTCCGTCGCGCCGTCCCCACCCTGCAGGCGCGCAGCATCGGCTCGTTCGTGTTCGTCGACCAGATGGGCCCGGCACTCATGCACCCCGGCACCGCCATCGACGTGCGCCCGCATCCACATATCGGCCTGGCCACCGTGACCTACCTGTGGTCGGGCGCGATCGGCCACCGCGACACGCTGGGGTCGGACCAGGTGATCCGTCCCGGCGACGTCAACTGGATGACCGCTGGTCGCGGCATTGCCCATTCCGAGCGGACACCGCAACCGGACCGCGCCCACGACAACCCGATCCACGGCATGCAGACCTGGGTGGCGCTGCCGAAATCGCACGAGGAAATCGAACCGGCCTTCTACCACCATGCCGCGGCTACACTGCCCGAGCAGCGCCGCAACGGTGCCTGGCTGCGGGTGATCGCCGGCCGCGCCTATGGCGAGGAATCGCCGGTGAAGGTGTTCGCCGATACCCTCAACGTGGCGATCGATCTCGACCCGGATGCGGAGATCGATATCGATGACGGCCACCGCGAGCGCGCGCTGTACATCCTCGAAGGCGACGCACAGCTGGATGGCGTGGACATCCCTGCACAGCATCTGGTGATTCCCGAGGCCGGCGCACGCGGCCGCCTGCGCGCGAAGACGCCGGTGAAGGCGATGCTGTTCGGTGGCGAGCCGCTGGATGGCCCGCGCCACCTGTGGTGGAACTTCGTATCCAGCTCGAAGGAGCGCATCGAGCAGGCCAAGCACGATTGGGAGGCCGGCCGATTCGGCACCATTCCGGGCGACGACAAGGAGTTCATTCCGCTGCCGCAGTATTGAACATCGCGTGTTGCACACATCCGAGGGTGTATCCCTGCACCCGGCGTTGACGCTACAGTCACCCGCTGAGCACTGAAATGTGACATAAATCACACTTTCGCCCTCAAAGGAGTGCAACACATGAGCATGGGTAAACGCTTGTCCGCCGAATTCCTCGGCACGTTCTGGCTGGTGTTGGGCGGCTGTGGCAGCGCGGTGCTGGCCGCCAAGTTCGGTGGCGACGGCAATCCGCTGGGTATCGGGTTCCTCGGCGTCGCCCTGGCCTTTGGCCTGACCGTGGTGACCGGCGCCTATGCGTTCGGCCATATCTCCGGCGCGCACTTCAATCCGGCAGTCAGCGTCGGCCTGTGGGCCGGCGGCCGCTTCCCGACCAAGGACCTCGTGCCGTACATCATCGCCCAGGTGGTTGGCGGCCTGCTGGCCGGCTTCATCCTGCTGCAGATCGCGTCGGGGGCCAGCGGCTTCGCCATCGATGGCAGCCAGGCCGGTGCGTTCGCCAGCAATGGGTATGGCGCGCTGTCGCCTGGCGGTTACAGCGTGGCAGCGGCCTTCCTGTGCGAAGTGGTGCTGACCGCCGTGTTCCTGATCGTGATCATGGGCGCCACCCATGGCAAGGCGCCGGCTGGCTTTGCGCCACTGGCGATCGGCCTGTCGCTGACCCTGATCCACCTGATCAGCATCCCGGTCACCAACACCTCGGTGAACCCGGCCCGTTCCACCGCCGTGGCCTTCTTCGCCGGCAGCGGCGCAGTAAGCCAGTTGTGGCTGTTCTGGGTCGCCCCGCTGCTGGGCGGCGCGATCGGCGGCATCATCTACAAGTGGATCGGCAACGACCGCTGAGGCCTGTGCGCACCATTGCGGCCGACCATCGGCCGCAATGGTTACGTCTGCAACTTCGATTTGTGCGATCGCTCACGTTCCGTTAAGGTTGAGTTGACCGTCCGTGCACACGCCGGGCGGGGCGGCATCCGGGGATGGGATGCCACAGCCGCCAGTCCTTCTGGTGGAGCCACACGACCGACCACCTTGGGGGATGCATGAAGTTCGCGCCTGTAGTGTTGTCGAGCCTGCTGTTCGCCGCAGCCCAGGCTGCCGCGCAGGCTCCCGCGGAATGTCCTTCGTTGCCGGCCAGCAGTGGCCTGCAGTGGCAGCAGCAGGTGTTGGCCGACCTTCTGGTCTGCCGCGCCAGCACCGGGGATGGACGCGAGGTACTGAGCCTGATGCTCAGCGCGCGTGACCCCAATATTCCGTTGAACCGGGCACTGCGCCAGGAAAAAGGCAGCTTCGGCGGTGAACCACTTTACTGGTACCAGCCCGATCTCGGTGGCCAGCAGCCGCCCGGCTATGCCGAGCGCCGCATCAGCGTGGTCAAGCTGGACAAGAAGCGCTACGCGCAGATTTCGCTGTACCCGGACAGCGCCCAGGAGCTGGGCTCGCTGCAGCAGTTGGCGCAGGGCATGAGCCTGACCCCGTCAGCCGTGGCCGCGGGGCGCTGAAGGTGACGGGGATGACTGCCTGGCAGCATCCCCGCAGGATCCGACTCGCGGGACGTCCGCCGGGCGTGGCCCGGCGGCGTTGCCGGCTTCTTTCGACGGGCCATGCCCGGCGCAATCCATCAGAACTTGCCTTCCTGGAAATCGACGAAGGCCTGCATCAGTTCCTGCCGCGTGTTCATCACGAAGGGGCCATGGCGCATCACCGGTTCGCGCAGCGGACGGCCGGCAACCAGGATCAACCGCGCGCCTTCACTGCCCGCCGAGAGGTGCAGTTGCTCGCCTCCGCCCAACACTGCCAGTTCCTGGCGTGCAACGTCGCGCGCAGCGTCCTGCTCGCCCACCGTCAGCCCGCCCTCGAACACGTAGGCAAAGGCGTTGTGCCCTTCCGGCAGCGTGTAGGTCCAGGCCCGATCAGGCGCCAAGGTGATGTCGAGGTAGAGCGGATCGGTGGCCGGTTGCACGATCGGACCCCGGGTGCCGTCCACGCTGCCGGCAATCACCTTCACTGTCACACCCGGCTCCGGCTGCACCACCGGAATCCGCTCGGGCGCGAATTCCTGGTACTTCGGGTCAGTCATCTTCTCCTTTGCCGGCAGGTTCACCCACAGCTGGAAGCCGCGCATCTGCCCGCTTTCCTGCTCGGGCATCTCCGAATGCACCAGGCCACGCCCAGCGGTCATCCACTGCACGCTGCCCGGGGTCAGCAGGCCTTCGTTGCCGTGGTTGTCGCGATGCCGCATGCGCCCGTCGAGCATGTAGGTGACGGTCTCGAAACCGCGGTGCGGATGTTCCGGGAAGCCGGCGATGTAATCCTCGGCGCGGTCGGTTCCGAATTCATCGAGCAGCAGGAACGGATCCAGATCGGGCAGCGTGGGGCCGCCGATGACGCGGGTCAGGCGCACGCCAGCACCGTCGGAGGTGGGCAGGCCACGGATGGTGCGCAGCACGCGGGCCGGTTCGGGAAGGCTCATGGCGACTCCTGTTGGATGGATGCCAGTGAAGATGGACGCCATACGGCCGTACGCCAATGGATGGCGCCGCAACCGATTGTTCCATCCCTGATGTTCGCTGCACGTCAGCACAACGAACGTACGACCAAAGTACTACCGCCGATTCGTCCTGCGCCAATTGACCCTGTCGAAGGCAAGCGGGACTCTTTGACTGTCTTTCCGGGAGAGAGCACCTCATGAAAGGGTTTTCAAAACTGGGCTGGGCGGTACTCGCCCTGCTCGGCGCATTCTGTCTGGGCACCGTGGCACTGCGCCGCGGCGAGCACATCAATGCGCTGTGGATCGTCGTCGCTGCGGTTTCGCTGTACCTGGTCGCCTACCGCTTCTACAGCCTGTTCATCGCCAACAAGGTGATGCAGCTGGATCCGACCCGGGCCACCCCGGCGGTGATCAACAACGATGGCCTGGACTACGTGCCGACCAACAAGCACGTGCTGTTCGGCCACCACTTCGCCGCCATTGCCGGCGCCGGCCCGCTGGTCGGCCCGGTGCTGGCCGCGCAGATGGGCTACCTGCCCGGCCTGCTGTGGCTGGTGGTGGGCGTGGTGCTGGCCGGCGCAGTGCAGGACTTCATGGTGCTGTTCCTGTCCAGCCGTCGCAACGGCCGCTCGCTGGGTGACCTGGTGCGCGAGGAGATGGGCCAGGTACCCGGCACCATCGCCCTGTTCGGTGCGTTCCTGATCATGATCATCATCCTGGCGGTGCTGGCGATGGTGGTGGTCAAGGCGCTGGCCGAAAGCCCGTGGGGCATGTTCACGGTGATCGCGACGATGCCCATCGCGATCCTGATGGGCGTCTACATGCGCTATATCCGCCCTGGCAGGATCGGCGAGATCTCGGTGGTCGGCCTGATCCTGCTGCTGGCCGCAATCTGGTACGGCGGCAAGGTCGCCGCCGACCCGGTGTGGGGCCCGGCGTTCACCTTCACCGGCACCCAGATCACCTGGATGCTGATCGGCTACGGCTTCGTCGCCTCGGTGCTGCCGGTGTGGCTGCTGCTGGCCCCGCGCGACTACCTGTCGACCTTCCTCAAGATCGGTACCATCATCGCGCTGGCCGTCGGCATCCTGATCGTGATGCCGGAACTGAAGATGCCGGCGCTGACCCAGTTCGCCGCCAGCGGTGATGGCCCAGTGTGGAAGGGCGGCATGTTCCCGTTCCTGTTCATCACCATCGCCTGCGGTGCGGTGTCGGGCTTCCATGCGCTGATTTCGTCCGGCACCACGCCGAAGCTGCTGGCCAATGAAGCGCACATGCGCTACATCGGCTACGGCGGCATGCTGATGGAATCGTTCGTGGCGGTGATGGCGCTGGTGGCGGCCTCGATCATCGACCCGGGCATCTACTTCGCGATGAACAGCCCGGCGGCGGTGATCGGTGCCGATGCGGCCTCGGCGGCGCACTACATCACCAACACCTGGGGCTTCACCATCACGCCCGAACAACTGACCGCGACCGCGGCGGCGATCGGTGAACCGACCATCCTGCATCGCGCCGGTGGCGCGCCAACGCTGGCGGTGGGCATCGCGCAGATCCTGCACGAAGCGATTCCCAGTGGCAGCGACGCGATGATGGCGTTCTGGTACCACTTCGCGATCCTGTTCGAAGCACTGTTCATCCTGACCGCAGTGGACGCCGGCACCCGCGCCGGACGCTTCATGCTGCAGGACCTGCTGGGCAATTTCGTGCCGGCCCTGAAGAAGACCGAATCGTGGACCGCCAACATCATCGGCACTGCGGGTTGCGTGGCACTGTGGGGCTACCTGCTCTATACCGGCGTGGTCGATCCGTTCGGCGGCATCCAGACGCTGTGGCCGCTGTTCGGCATCTCCAACCAGATGCTGGCTGGCATCGCGCTGATGCTGGGCACGGTGGTGCTGTTCAAGATGAAGCGTGACCGCTATGCGTGGGTCACCGGGGTACCGGCGGTGTGGCTGCTGATCTGCACCACCTATGCCGGCTTCATCAAGATCTTCGACAGCAACCCGGCACAGGGGTTCCTGGCCCAGGCACACAAGTTCCAGGCTGCCATTGCCAGCGACACCATCACCGCACCGGCCAAATCGGTGGCGCAGATGAAGCAGATCGTGGTCAATGCCTACGTCAACACCGGCCTGACCGCGCTGTTCCTGCTGGTGGTGGGCGCTGTGCTGGTGTATTCGATCAAGACCATCCTGGCGGCACGCCGCAATCCGCAGCGCAGCGACCGCGAGACCCCTTACGTGGCACTGAAGCCGCACGAAATGGTGGATCTGTGATGAGCACGCAACTGGTTCCCGCCGGCCAGTACCAGGCGCACCGCCGCATCTGGCGGCGCCTGGTGCAGACCGCACGTCTGTGCTGTGGCATTCCCGATTACGACAACTATGTCCGGCACATGCTGGAAAAGCACCCGGACCAGGAGCCAATGGACTACAAGACGTTCTTCCGCGAACGCCAGGAAGCGCGCTACGGTGGGCGCAATGGTGGCCGCTGCTGTTGAGGGTTGGGTGCCGGGCTTGCAGCCCGGCGCCCGCAGAGGCAACTGCAACTGCAACGGCGAAAGCGTCGGCTCTGGTTTTCCGTGAATTTGGCGGGGTGGTGTCGGATGGCGGGAAGCCGTAAACCCGTCCTTGGGGGCTTGGCCGCAGCATCCATGCCGCGGACACCCCGCCATCCGACACCACCCCACCTTCGACAGATTTCCGTTGACGGCAAGAAGCATCAGGGGGCAGATCCGTTTCCGCGGGGAAACGGATCTGTCCTTTCTTTGTTCATGGATACCCATGAAGTGCATCCACGCATGACGTGGATCTATCCGGTGGCAGGCAAAAAGAAAGCCGAGCGTGGGCTCGGCTCTGCACGGGGAAAGCGTGTCCACGGCAATTGCCGTGAACACGCAACATGATCGTCAGCTCAGGACTCAGCCGCCGGCCATCCACTTCAGGATCAGGCCGGTGACATACGCCAGCCCGGTGCCGGTGGCATAGCCCACCGTACCCAGCAGCACGCCCACCGGCGCCAGCGTCGGGTGGAACGCTGCTGCCACCACGGGAGCCGAAGCGGCTGCGCCGATGTTGCCCTGCGAACCAATGGCGAAGAAGAACAGCGGCGCGCGCAGCAGCTTGGCCACCACCCACAGCACCAGCACGTGGGTGGCCATCCAGATCGCGCCGAGCAGGAACAGCCACGGCCTGTCCAGCAGCGACAGCAGGTTCATCTGCATGCCGATGCAGGCAATCAGGAAGTAAAGGAACACCGTGCCCAGCCGCGAAGCGCCTGCCGCTTCCAGCCGGCGCGCACGGGTGAAGCTCAGGCCCAGGCCCATCGCCGTGGACAGCAGGATCACCCACACGAACTGGCTGTCCAGGCTGAACTGGCTGGCCCAGCTGATATTGGCCTTGAACCAGCCCGACAGCGGCGCGGCGATGGCGTGGGCCAGGCCGACGCCACCCAGAGCCACGCCGACGATCACCATCAGGTCGGTCATGCTGGGAATGCGCGCGTTCTGTGCCTCGTAGGCGCTGATCCGTGCCTTCATCTCGTCGATGGCGCGGGTATCGGCCCCGTTGCGGGTGTCGATCTGCTGCGCGCGGTTGGCCAGGAACAGCAGGATCGCCATCCACAGGCTGGCACAGGCCACGTCGACCACGGCGAACTGGCCGAAGGTGGTGGCGTCGGTGCCGAACACCTCGCGCATGGCCACCATGTTGGCGCCGCCACCGATCCAGCTGCCGGCCAGCGCGGCCATGCCGGCCCAGGTATCACCGGCCACGGTTTCCGGGTGGATCAGCTTCATCAGCTGGAACGAGACGATTGCGCCGAGCATGATGCCAGCGGTACCGGCACAGAACACGAGCAACAGCTTCGGGCCGAGCTTGATGACGCCCTTCAGATCGATCGACAGGGTCAGCAGGACCAGTGCAGCCGGCAGCAGCACGTCACGCGCGACCGGGTTGTACAGCGAGGTGTTGTGGCCATCGATGACACCGGCGGTGTTGTAGATGGCGGGAATGAAGTAGCACAGCAGCAGCGCCGGCACCCAGGCGAAGATCTTCTTCAACAAGGGGGTCGGACCACTGGCAGCCCAGAAGATCAGGGCCAGGGTGGCGGCGATCAGGCCCAGTCCAACGATATCGTTGCTGATCAGGGCGGTAGCGGGTTCGGTCGGCATGGGATCCTCTGTCGATCGAAAGAGCGGAAAAAAAAGCGCCGCATAAAGCGGCGCAGTTCCAGATTAACACTGTCTTCACGCCGGGTCATGCCGCAGCGCGGAGCAGGTCGGCCGCTTGATCAGGCGGGGCGCGAAGCGCCAAAGTCCAGGGTGACGCGTGTCCCGCGCAGCTCGCAGGGCTGCAACTGCAGTGTCCAGCCCAGGTGTTCACACAGCCGCGCGATCAGGTCCAGGCCGATGCCGCTGCCACGGTCGGCACGCCCGCCGCGGGCCATGCGTGCATGGATCGCCGCGATCTCCTCCGGGCTCATGCCGTGCCCGGGGTCCTGCAGGGTCAGCACCGCCGACGGACTCAGCTGCAGTTCGATATGGCCGCGACCGCTGTTCTCGATGGCATTGCGCAGCAGGTTGCCGATCGCCGCCTGCACCACCGCCATCGGCGCGACGATATCCACCGGCGCGGCCTGGATACCGATGCTCAGGTCCTTGTCGCCGAGGAGGTGGCGATGGTCGTCGACGATCTCCGGCAGCAGCTGGTCCAGCGCGATGCGCTCGGCACGCGCCGCCAGGCGCGCCGGATCGCGCGCCAGCACCAGCAGCAGCTCGATCAACTGCTCCACGCTCTGCGCCGTTCGCAACACCCGCTGCATCTGCTGGCGGGCGCGCTCGGGCAGGCCCGGTTGCTCCAGTGCCAGTTCGGCGGCACCGGTCATCACGGCAATCGGCGTGCGCAGTTCGTGGCTGGCGGTGCTGATGAAGACCCGCTCACGCTCGACGAACTGCTCATTGCGGTCAAGGTAATCGTTCAGTGCATCGGCGATGGTATGCAGTTCGGAACTGCCGCGTGGATCGACCTCGATGCGCTGGCCCTGCACGCCCGGCCGCAACGCGGCGATGTGCTGTGCCAGCAGGCTCAGCGGGCGCACCATGCGTTCCATGCCGAACGACGCCATCAGTACGGTGACGAAGATCATGATCACCCCGGCCAGCATCACCCAGCGCGTGGCGAACTGTTCCAAGTCATGAAAATCGGAAATGTCCAGAACCAGCGCGACCCGGCCCATCGACTCGGTTTCGCGCACCATCACCGCCGTCTCACGGCCCTTGATCATTACGCCGTCATGCAGCCCCGGATGCAACGTACGCAGAGCGTCGGGCAGGTTGACCGCATCGAAGCGATACAGGCTGAGCGTGTCCGAATCCTGCCAGCGGTAATGCGGCTCATGCTCGACGTGCTCGACGATGCTGTCCAGTTCGGAGTTGAGCAGTGCGCGCCAGGCGGCGTGCTCGGCATGCTCGTGCACATAGTTGCCAACGCTGAACACCGCCAGTGAAAGCAGCGCCAGATAGCCCAGCAACCACCACACGACCCGACGGTACAACGGGCCCGGCTTACGCGCCTTCATCGTCATCCTTGCCGGCATCGCTGGTGGAACTCACCGCCAACCGGTAGCCCACCCGCGGCAGCGTGTGGATCAGTTTCTTGGCGAACGGGCCGTCGACGCTGCGACGCAACTCGTAGACGTGCGAGCGCAGCAGGTCACCATCCGGCGGCTCATCGCCCCACAGGGCGAACTCCAGCTGCTGTCGTGTCACCGCCCCCGGGCTGGCCCGCATCAGCACTTCCAGCAATTTGCGGCAGGCCGGGTACAGGTGCAGCAGCTGGCCCCCACGCTGGGCCTCCAGCGTTGCCAGATCCAGTACCAGGTCGCCCACCTGCAGGCGCTTGCGCGGGTTGCGGCCCTGCGCACGCAGCAACAGCGCCTCCAGCCGCACCTCCAGTTCTGGCAGCGCGAACGGCTTGGTCAGGTAGTCGTCGGCACCGGCGCGGAAGCCGGCAATCTTGTCCGGCAGCTCGTCACGCGCGGTCAGCATGATCACCGGCACTTCCGATGCTTGCTCGGCGCGCAGCCGGCGCAGCACCTCCGGGCCCTCCATGCGCGGCAGCATCCAGTCCAGGATCACGGCGTCGTAAGGGTGGCTGCCGGCCAGGTGCAGGCCGGTGATGCCATCCGGGGCCACGTCAAGCACATGCCCGCGCGACTCGAAATAGTCGAACAGGTTGGCTACCAGCTGGCGGTTGTCCTCGATCACCAACAGACGCATGCACGAAACACCCACGGAAGTTCGTACCATGGTAGCGCCGCGCATGTCGGAATGCGGTCGCCCCGGCCCCGCTCTGACGCTTTTCCCACCCCCGCCACCTCAGAATGGCCGTTTTGCTCCCGGAGCCTGCCGTGCCCGTAGCCCTGCCCCGCCGTTGGCGCCTGCCCCTGTTGTGGCTGTTGATCGTTGCTGCGCTGGCAGCGGGGATCGGCCTTCGGCAGCCGCAGCCGCCGGACGAGCCGCGCTTCGTGCTGGCGGCCCGGACCATGGTCGAAAGCGGGCAATGGCTGCTGCCGCACCGGGGCGTGGAGCTGTATGCGGAGAAGCCGCCGGTCTTCATGTGGCTGCAGGCGGCGGCCTACGAGATCGTCGGCAGCTGGCAGTGGTCGTTCCTGCTGCCGTCGCTGCTGGGCGCCCTGCTCAGCCTGTGGCTGGTGTCGGATCTGGCACGCCGGCTGTGGTCACCGCGGCATTCCCTGTATGCCTTGGCGGCGCTGTTCTGCACCCTGCAGTTCGGGCTGATGGCCAAGCGCGCGCAGATCGACATGGTGCTGGTGGGCATGACCACGGTGGCCCTGTGGGGCCTGATGCGCCATCTCTGCGAGCGCCGCAACCTGCCCGCACTGTGGCTGGCGGGTTTCGCGGCCGGCCTGGGGACAGTGACCAAGGGTGTGGGTTTCCTGCCGCTGTTGATGGTGCTGCCATGGTTCGGCTGGTGGCTGTACCAGCGTTGCCGCGGCCTCAGGGGGGATGGTCCGCACCCGGCAACGCTGCTGTGGCTGATCCCGGCCTTCCTGCTGGGCGTGTCGGTGTGGCTTGCGCCGCTGGGCTGGGCCCTGCTGCACACGCCCAGCGCCGAACTGCAGGCCTACGCGCATGAGCTGTTGTTCAAGCAGACCGGTACCCGCTATGCCAACGCCTGGCACCACCGCCAACCGGTCTGGTACTACCTGCAGGTGATCCTGACCCTGTGGCTGCCCGGCAGCCTGTTGCTGCCGATGCTGTTCAGACCCTGGTGGCGCCGCCTCCGCCGAGGCGACCGCCGGCAGTGGCTGCTGCTCGGCTGGGCCATTCTGGTGCTGGTGTTCTTCAGCGCCAGCCCGGGCAAGCGTGAGGTGTATGTGCTGCCGATGCTGCCGGCAATGGCACTGGCGGCGGCGCCACTGCTGCCGGGCCTGCTGCGCCGGCTGTGCGTGCGCCGCTACCTGTTCGGCTACAGCGTGGTGCTGATGCTGGCCACCGGCGTGCTCGGCGTCATGCTGTTGACCGAGCACCCTTGGGCCCTTGCGCAGCTTGAGCGCCGGGCAATGCCCGATACGCTGCTGCCGGTGCTGGGCGATGGCCTGCTGACCTTCGCCATCGCCCTGGCCACGCTGATCGTGTGGCTGCGGGTGCGCCGCGCCGCAACGCTGGTGCTGCTGACCCACGGCATGCTGTGGATGCTCTACGGCCTGGTGTTGATTCCGGCGCTGGATCCCTACGCTTCGGCATCGGCGCTGATGCGCCGGGTCGGCGCACGGATCGGGCCGGACGCCGAACTGGCGCTGGTCGCCTGGCGCGAGCAGAACCTGCTGCAGGCCGACCGCGCGGTGCGCGAGTTCGGCTTCAAGCGGCCTTGGGCCGAGCAATGGCACGATGCCGGCCCCTGGCTCGCCGAAGCGCCGGACAAGCGCTGGCTGCTGGTGCTGGACGATGCAATGAGTCCCTGCGTGGACCCGGCCAAAGTGATCGACATCGGCATGGCCAACAGGAATCGTTGGCAACTGCTTCCCGGCTCCGCGTGGAACCCGGAATGCCACGCCGAACGGACAGGATCGACCGCAGACGAAGACTGAACGTTGACGTGCGCCGGGGAGTCATTAACCCGGCGCGAACGGGCGTCCGACCCTTCTCCGACATCAAGGTGACGAGCATGAGCGCGGATTCCCGAACCGCCCCTTCCCAGCATGCCCGTTCGTCCCATTGATGCGGTTGCGCCGCCTGCGACATCGCCACTGGCGTCAAGATTCGCCGTAACTCACTTCTGGCTGCCTGTCGCAATCGGTCTGCCCCTGTTTACGCTGCTGATGGGTTTCGGCGGCGATCAATGGGTCGCCGATCACCTGTTCCGTCTTGAAGGTGGCCACTGGGCGTTGCAGGACGCCTGGGTCACCCGCACAGTGGTGCACAAGGCCGGCAAATGGCTGAGCACGTCGGCGGCGCTGGTCGCGATCCTGTTGTGCGTGCACCACTGGCGCAAGGGAGGCGATCGCACCCTGCGATGGGCGCTGCTTTATGTCGTAATTGCCATGGCGCTGGGGACGGGCGTGATCTCCCTGCTGAAGGCCCTGGTGCCGATGGAATGTCCCTGGGACCTGCTGCGCTACGGTGGCCATCAGCCCTATATCGGCCTTTTCACGCAGCGCCCGGCCGGAATGCCCGCCCAGGCGTGCTTCCCTGCCGGCCACGCCAGCGCGGGCTATGCGTGGCTGTGCCTGTACTATTTCGCCCTGCTGTGGCGCCCGTCGTGGCGCTGGGCTGGGTTGTGGATCGGCCTCGGCACCGGCCTGGTGTTCGGCATCAGCCAGCAGCTGCGCGGCGCGCATTTCCTTTCGCATGATGTTGCCACCGCGTTGATATGTTGGTTGCTGTCACTCGGCCTGTACCTGATCGTCAAAGGCATCCTGATCCGCCATCCGCTGGACCGTCCCAACCGCCAGGAGGCAAACGCATGAGTGCATCGGTCCAACGCCCCGCCGGCCCTTCTGCGTTGGCGGGTCTTCGCCACTGGCGGCCACAGCTGTCCACCGAAGCGCTGATCGCGCTGACCAGCCTGTTCTTCGCGGTGGCCGGCAACGGCCTGTTCTGGCACAGCGCGATGGCCAGCCATCCGGGCAGCCTGCGCTACGCGCTGTCGCTGCTGCTGTTGCTGCTGGGTGCGCACGGCGTGCTGCTCGGCATCCTGGTCTGGCGCTGGAATGCCAAGGTGGTGATCAGCCTGCTGCTGCTGGTGACCGCGTTCGCCGCGCACTACATGGGCCGCTACCACATCTACCTGGATGCGGACATGCTGCGCAACGTGCTGGCGACCGACCCCAAGGAAAGCCGCGAGCTGATGACCGTGTCGCTGATATGGCCGGTACTGCTGCTGGCGGTGCTGCCGATGCTGGTGCTGTGGCGCGTGCAGCTGCGCCGCCGCAGCTGGGGCCGCAGCCTGCTGTGGCGGCTGGGCTTCCTTGCAGTAG
Source organism: Stenotrophomonas sp. YJH_SMC_37 (assembly GCF_059370035.1). Lineage (NCBI taxonomy): Bacteria > Pseudomonadati > Pseudomonadota > Gammaproteobacteria > Lysobacterales > Lysobacteraceae > Stenotrophomonas > Stenotrophomonas sp. YJH_SMC_37. The sequence goes on along the minus strand of NZ_JCAFTG010000017.1, from coordinate 52,702 downwards.
CCGCAGTGACCTCCGTCGGCGGCGCGTTGATCTCGTTCCAGGATGTCTCGGCACTGATGCGCAACCAGCGCGAAGTGCGTTACCTCGCTACGCCCGCCAATGTGCTGCTGGGCATGCCGCGTGCACTGCGTGGCGACAACCCGGTGCAGCGCGCACCGAAGTTGCCGATCGGAACCGATGCCAAGGCCACCCCGCGCGCGCCGGCCAGCAAGCCGCGCCTGCTGGTGATCGTCATGGGCGAGACCGTGCGTGCGCAGAACTGGGGGCTCAACGGTGGCCGCAACACCACCCCGGAACTGGCGCAGGCCAGCGTGATCAATTTCCCGGACATGCACTCGTGCGGCACCAGCACCGAGGTTTCGCTGCCGTGCCTGTTCTCGCCATGGGGTCGTCACGACTACGACGAAAAGAAGATCCGTGCGCACCAGTCGCTGCTGCACGTCCTGGACCGCGCCGGCATCGTGCCGTTGTGGCGTGACAACCAGTCCGGCTGCAAGGGCGTGTGCGAAGGCCTGGACTTCCAGTCGCTGTCCGATGCCACCACGCCGGGCCTGTGCGCCGATGGCCGCTGCATGGATGAGATCCTGCTGCAGGACCTGGCCACCCAGGTGCGGGCCAGGCCCGGCGACCGGGTGGTGGTGCTGCACCAGCTGGGCAACCATGGCCCTGCGTACTTCGAGCGTTATCCGGCCGCCTTTGCCCGCTTCAAGCCAACCTGCGACACCCGTGACATCGGCCGCTGCTCGCGCGAAGAGATCACCAACAGCTACGACAATGCCGTGCTGTACACCGATCACTTCCTGAGCAAGACCATCGGCACGCTGCAGGGCATGCAGGATTACGACACGGCGATGATCTACCTGTCCGACCATGGCGAGTCGCTGGGCGAAAAAGGCCTGTTCCTTCACGGCGTGCCCTACGCCATCGCCCCGGCCGAGCAGACCCGGGTACCGATGACGATGTGGTTCTCGCCGGGCTTCGCGAGCAGCCGCGGGTTGGACCTGCAATGCGTGCGCAAGCGCTCGACGGCATATACCGACCATGACAACCTGTTCCCGTCGGTGCTGGGCCTGATGCAGGTGAAGACCTCGCTATACGAGCGCGACCGCGACGTTTTCGCCAACTGCGAGAGTTGAGGGTTTGTCGGCAGGGCTGCGCCCTGCCCCCGCCGAGGCCACTGCACAAGCAACGGCAACAGCAGAAGCAGGCGATTCGTGGCTTGGCGGGGCGGTGTCGGAATGCGGGGACGCCGCAAGTACGTCCATGTAGGCTTGGCAGCCGCATCCATGCGGCTGACACCCCGCACTCCGACACCGCTCCACCTCTGACAGATTGTCCCGATCTGGTAGATCCACGCCATGCGTGGATGAATTTCCATCGGAATCGAATAGTCGAATTGAATTCGAAAAGCATCCACGCATGGCGTGGATCAATGACAGGTCGCGGAAATCTGTCGAAGGCGGGGTGGGTCCGGTTGCGGGGGCGTGAGCGCCATGGATGGCGCGACCGAGCCTTCATGGACGGATTTACGGCGCCCCCCGCAACCGGACGCGCCCCGCCAAACCACGGATAGTCCGCTGTTGCTGTTGCTTCGGCCTTTGCCCTTGCTTGAAAGCCTCTGCGGGTGCCGGGCGCGGCCCGGCCGACTTCCGCCACTTGCGGTGGCAGCGACGGCCCACTAGCCTTCGGCCGTCGTTCACCACCCAAGGACCGCCCGTGAAACACCGTCATCTCCTGCTGGCCTCGGCAATCGCCGCCGCCACGCTGGCCCTGGCCGCCTGCAAGAAGGAAGCTGCCCCAGGCACCGATACCGCCAGCAGCAGCGCCCCGGCCGGCGAAACCGCCGACCAGTTCGTGGCCCGCATCAATGCCGAGTTCAAGGCCGCCTACCCGGAGATGACCTCGGCGCAATGGCTGTCCTCCACCTACATCAACAGTGATTCCGAACGCATCGCAGCCAAAGCCAACGAACGCTCGTTGACCCAGCTCAACAGCTGGATCGAACAGGCAGCCAAGTTCGATGGCAAGCCGATGAGCGAGGACAGCAAGCGCGCGATCCACCTGCTGAAGCTGATGTCCTCGATGCCGGCGCCGCGCGACCCGGCCAAACTGGCCGAGCTGACCCAGATCGCCACCCGCATGGAAGGCAGCTATGGCGCCGGCAAGTACTGCACCGATGCCAACGACCCGAACTCCTGCCGGCAGCTGGGCGAGCTGGAGCAGGTGCTGGCACGCAGCCGCGACTACGACAAGCAGCTCGACGCCTGGCAGGGCTGGCACAGCACCACCAAGAACATGCGCGGCGACTATCAGAAGTTCGTCGGCCTGGTGAACGAAGGCGCCAAGGGCATGGGCTTCACCGATGCCGGCCAGATGTGGCGCAGCGGCTATGACATGCCGCCGGAGCAGATCGGCCCGGAAACCGATCGCCTGTGGGAACAGGTCAAGCCGATGTACGAACAGCTGCACTGCTATGCGCGCGCCAAGCTGGACAAGACCTACGGCAAGGACAAGGCCGAAGTGGGCAATGGCCTGATCGCCGCGCACCTGCTGGGCAACATGTGGCAGCAGGACTGGTCCAACCTGTGGGACCAGCTGGAACCATACCCGGGTGCCGGCAGCCTGGACATCACCGCTGCACTGGAAAAGCAGTACCAGACCAACCTGAGCGCGGCGCTGGCCAAGGCCGGCAAGGACGCCAGTGTGGCGGCCCAGTACAAGGTGCAGCGCGAAGCCGAACTGCGCACCGCCAAGCAGATGACCGAGCGCGCGCAGGACTTCTACGTGTCGCTGGGCATGCCGTCACTGCCGCAGTCGTATTGGGAAAAAACCCAGTTCATCAAGCCTGACGACCGCGACGTGGTCTGCCACGCCAGCGCCTGGGACATGAACATGGAAGGCGACGTGCGCACAAAGATGTGCATCAAGCCGAACGAAGAGAATTTCACCACCATCTACCACGAGCTGGGCCACATCTATTACGACCTGGCCTACAACCCGCTGCCGCCGCTGTTCCAGGGCGGTGCCAACGACGGCTTCCATGAAGCGATCGGCGACACCATCGTGCTGGCGATGACGCCCAAGTACCTCAGCTCGATCGGCCTGGTCGACGCGCCGACCGAAAGCCGCGAGGCGGTCATCAACAACCAGATGCGCATGGCGCTGTCGGGCGTGTCGTTCCTGCCATTCGGACTGATGATCGACCGCTGGCGCTGGGGCGTGTTCGATGGCTCGATCACCGCCGACAACTACAACAAGGCATGGTGGGACCTGAAGGCCAAGTACCAGGGCGTGGCCCCGGCCAGCAGCCGTGGCGAAGAATTCTTCGATCCGGGCGCGAAGTATCACGTGCCGGGCAACACCCCGTACACCCGTTACTTCCTGGCGCGCATCCTGCAGTTCCAGTTCTACAAGGGCCTGTGCGACGCCTCGGGGTACAAGGGCCCGCTGCATGAGTGCACCTTCTACGGCAACAAGGAAGCCGGCCAGAAGTACTGGGCGATGCTGAGCAAGGGTGCCAGCCAGCCGTGGCAGGCCACGCTGAAGGAGCTGACCGGCACCGACAAGCTCGATGCCGGCCCGATGATCGAGTACTTCACACCGGTCAACGAGTGGCTGAAGCAGCAGAACGAAGGCCAGATGTGCGGCTGGCAGGCCAACGCGGCCCCGGCGGCGAAATGAGAAAAGGGGCGGGTCCGCGAGGATCCGCCCCTGATGTAGCGCCGGGCCGCGCCCACGTGACCGGTGGGCGCCATTGCAGCGAACGCATCGCCATGCGCGCGGAGCCTTTCGCCAAGCAGTGAGAGTGATTCATGCCCGGCGGCTCTTCATCGCACCGCTGCGCTCGCCGGGCATGGCCCGGCGCTACCCACGGCGGATCAGCTGTTCTTCTTCGCTGCCATCGCCGCGGCCAGCTCGGCCTTGAACTCCTCGAAGGTCTGGCCCTTCTCCTTTGCTTCGGCCTGTGCGGCATCACGAAGTGCATCGGAGTACATCAGGCGCACCGGCGTGCCATTGCGTTCGTGCAGCTCACCGGCCTGCATGATCAGCGCCAGCACCTGCGCAGCGCTCTCGCTGTGGCCGGCGATGCGGCCATCCATGCCCAGCACCCATTCGCCATCGCGGCGAACGACACCGGCCAGCAGGGTGCGCTGCGCGTCGCGCAGTTCGGCATGCGGCTCCACCGGCGACGCCTGCGCGGCTGCCTTGTTGGCGGCCTGCTTTTCCTGGCGACGGCGCTGGTCGCGGCGGGTCTTGGAGCTGGTGGACATGGTGCGGTACCGCTGCGAAGGGGGCGCAAGGATAACGCACCCCGCCCGCAGCGCTGCTTCACGCGTGCTCGATCCAGCACGGTCAGTCCAGCACCTTGCCGTGCCGCCAGTAGCCCATGAAGGTGATCGCGCGGCGGTCCAGCCCGCAGTCGCGGACCAGGTGGCGACGGATCGCCATTACCGCCGCCGCCTCGCCTGCCACCCAGGCATACAGCGGCCCGGCCACGCGGGTATCGGCCTGCTCCCAGAGGATCTGCGTATCGACGTCGATCTCCTCCAGCGCATCGCCGGCAGCCGCGCCCGGGGCCGCTGCCAACCGCGCCTGGACCGCCTGCAGCAACGGCTGTCCGTAGGCGGCCCGCCCGCGCGGCAGCCAGACCAGCTCGGCGCTGGAGGGCGCCTTCAGGTGCACGGCATCACCGGCCTGCGCCACCTCCAGCAGCGCCAGCGTGCGCGGCGGATCGACCATGGCCGCCAGTTCCTCGAGGATGCCGGCCACCGCCGGCAGCGCGGTTTCATCCGCCACCAGCAGCACCTGGCCGACTCCCATCGGCGGTTTCCATTCCCAGCCTTCGCTGCTGTCGGCACAGTCGGCATCGGGGGCCAGCAGCACTACGCGGTCGCCCGGGCGAGCGTGGACGGCCCAGCGCGAGGCCGGCCCGGTTTCGCCATGCAGCACGAAATCAACGTCGACCTCGCCCTGCTCGGCACGCAACTGCCGGATCGTGTAGGTGCGCATGGGCGGGCGCTGGTCGTCCGGCAGTGCCCGGTAGCGGGGATACCAGTCCTCGCCGCTGGGCACCGGCGGCACGTCCTGGCCGGGCAAGGGGAAGAACACCTTGATGCGCTGGTCCGGGCCTTCGGTCTTCATCCGCGCCACGTCGGCACCGGTGAATACCATGCGGTCCAGGGAAGGAGAAAGAACGCGGCGCTCCTTCAGCGCCACCTCGAACAGGCGGTAGGTCTGCTGCGCAGCCATGGGGGAACCTCATGCAACGACATCGGATCGGCTGGCTGTCGTGCATCCACGCACCGGCTGGCTGGAGTCCCCAGCCTAGTCCGGTCGTTCCTCGCCGCAAGCGTTACGGGCATCGCGGCGTGCCCTACCCCTGCGCGCTGCTCAATCGCCCGTGCAGGCTGCCTGCGCCGCGCGCTCAAGCCGGTGCTCCCAGTACCAGAACACGAAGCCGGCGCCAAAGAACGCGGCCTGGCCCAGCGCCAGGTGCAGCGGGCTGGCACTGAGCAACGGCGACACCACGCCGGCCACCACGGTGCTGATCATCAGCTGCACGAAGGCCTGCAGCGACGAGGCCAGGCCGCGCTGGTGCGGATACATGTCCAGCACCGCCAGCGCCAGGATCGGGAAGATCAGCGCCATGCCCATGCCGCCCAGGAAGATCGGCAGCACTGCCCACGGCAACACGAACTGCGGCGACAGCGCCACGTAGCCGACATTCAGCAGCGCCGACAGCGCGCACAGGCTGAAACCGATGGCGACCTGGCGGGTGGGCGTGGTGTGCCCGGCCATGCGCCCGGACAGGAACGAGCCGGTGGTCATGCCGCCGATGGTGGGGATGAACAACCAGGCGAAACCGCCCTCGCCCAGGTGCAGGTGCTGCATCACGAACACCGGCGCCGACGAGATGTACAGGAAGATGCCACCGAAGCCGATGCTGCCGGCCAGCGCCAGGCGCAGGAAGCGCGGGTTGAAACCGATGCGCACGTAATCGCGCATCAACGCGTGCGGCGACAACGGCACGCGCGCTTCGACCGGATGGGTCTCCGGCAGGTAGCGTGCAGTGGCTGCCAGCAGGACCAGCGCGAACACCACCAGGAACCAGAAAATCAGCGGCCAGCCGGCGCCACTGAGCAGGATCCAGCCACCGATGATCGGCGCGATGGCCGGGGCGATGCCGAACAGCATCGACACCTGGCTCATCAGGCGCTGCGCGTCGTGGCCATGGTAGAGATCGCGGATCACCGCGCGGCCGACGATCATGCCGACACCCGCCGACAGGCCCTGCAGCGCGCGGAACGCCAGCAGCGTGGCCAGATCGGTGGACAGCGCACAGCCCACCGAGGCGCCGACGAACACCACCAGGCCACCGAGGATCACCCGCTTGCGCCCCCACGCATCGGACAGCGGGCCATGCGCCAGGCTCATCAGGCCATAGAACAGCAGGTACACGCTGATGGTCTGCTGCACCGCCACCTCGTCCACCGACAGGCGCTGCGCCAGCTGCGGGAACGCGGGGAAGATGGTATCGATCGAGAACGGGCCGAACATGGCCAGGCCGGCAAGCAGCAGGGCCATGCGGCGGGTGGAGGGAGCAACGGCGGCGGTCATGAAGGAAGCGTCCGGCAGGGCCATGCGCGGCACGCACGGCGGGCGCCGGTCCCGCTGCAACGGGGACGGCGCCAGATGAATTCGGGTATCCGCCCATCATAGGTGGGGATTGCGCCCGATGCCATGCAGCGGTGCACAAAACGCACGGCCGGGCCATCGGCCATTCAGCCGCGGGCCCGCGCCGGGGCGCGGCCAGCGGGCCCGCAACGGGCTATAATCGGCGGGCAACACGGTGGGAGAAGCGGAACACCGCTGCCGAAGGCGCAACGCCCGTAATCGCTCAGGCCCGATACCACCCGTAACAGAACTCTGGAGAGACCGGTTCGATCCGGCGCCGAAGGGGCACGAAGCCGCGGTTTTCCGCGCTTCCAAACTCTCAGGCAAAAGGACAGAGGGGCGCCCCGCAGACCGCCGACCGGCGGCTTGTGCCCGTGCGTGTGCCCTTTCCTGACGGATCCTTCGCCATGTCCCAGAACACCCCTTCCCTGCGTGAGCTCGAGCACCACAATGCGTTCGTCGAGCGCCACATCGGCCCCAACGATGCCGAGATCGCGCAGATGCTCGACGTCGTCGGCCACGCGTCGCTGGATGCGATGACCGATGCCATCGTGCCGGCCAAGATCAAGTCGCCGGCGCCGCTGGCGCTGCCGGAGTCGATGACCGAAGTGCAGGCACTGGCGAAGATCCGTGCGATCGCCGACAAGAACACCGTGCTGCGCAGCTTCATCGGCCAGGGCTACTACGGTACCCACACCCCGAACGTGATCCTGCGCAACATCCTGGAAAACCCGGCCTGGTACACCGCCTACACCCCGTACCAGGCCGAGATCTCGCAGGGCCGCATGGAAGCGCTGATCAACTTCCAGACCCTGTGCGCCGACCTGACCGGCATGGAGATCGCCAACGCCTCGCTGCTGGACGAAGCCACCGCCGCCGCTGAAGCGATGACCCTGGCCAAGCGTTCGGCCAAGTCGAAGTCGGACACCTTCTTCGTGCACGACGCCGTGCACCCGCAGACCCTGGAACTGCTGCGCACCCGCGCTGAACCGATGGGCATCGTGCTGCGCGTCGGCACCCCGGCCGAAGCACTGGAAGCGGAAGCCTTCGGCCTGCTGCTGCAGTACCCGGACACCTTCGGCCAGGTCGGCGACTACAGGGCGCTGGTCGATGCCGTGCACGCGCGCGGCGGCCTGGTGGCCGTGGCCACCGACCTGCTGGCACTGACCCTGCTGGCCGCCCCGGGCGAATGGGGCGCGGACATCGTGGTCGGCAACAGCCAGCGTTTCGGCGTGCCATTCGGTTTCGGTGGCCCGCACGCCGCCTTCATGGCCTGCCGTGACGCCTACAAGCGCTCGATGCCGGGCCGCCTGATCGGCGTTTCGGTCGATGCCCAGGGCAACCCGGCCTACCGACTGACCCTGCAGACCCGTGAGCAGCACATCCGCCGCGAGAAGGCCACCTCCAACATCTGTACCGCACAGGTGCTGCTGGCAGTGATGGCCTCGATGTATGCGGTCTACCATGGCCCGGAAGGCCTGACCCGCATCGCCCGCCGCACCCACCGCCTGGCCGCCATCCTGGCAGCGGCACTGCGCAACGCCGGCGTACAGGTCGGTGGCGACTTCTTCGACACCCTGCACGTCACCGGCGTGCACGCCGATGAGATCCACGCCAAGGCACGCGCCGCAGGTTACAACCTGCGCGCGATCGACAGCGACTCGGTCGGCATCAGCCTGGACGAGACCGCCACCCGCGCCGACGTGGTCGCGCTGGCCGCCGTGTTCGGCGCGCAGGCCGACATCGATGCGCTGGACGCAAGCACCGCCGACGCGCTGCCGGCCGGCCTGCTGCGCCAGTCTGCGTTCCTGACCCATCCGGTGTTCAACACCCACCACAGCGAGCACGAACTGCTGCGCTACCTGCGTTCGCTGGCCGACAAGGACCTGGCGATGGACCGCACGATGATCCCGCTGGGCTCGTGCACCATGAAGCTCAACGCCACCGCCGAGATGATCCCGGTGACCTGGCCGGAGTTCTCGCAGATCCACCCGCTGGTGCCGGCCGACCAGGCGCTGGGCTACAAGGAACTGATTGATTCGCTGGAAGCGATGCTGGTCGAATGCACCGGCTACGACGCGGTCAGCCTGCAGCCGAACTCCGGCGCACAGGGCGAGTACGCCGGCCTGCTGGCGATCCGCGCCTACCACCGCTCGCGCGGCGAAGGCCACCGCGACATCTGCCTGATCCCGGATTCGGCGCACGGCACCAACCCGGCCTCGGCGCAGATGTGCGGCATGAAGGTGGTGGTGACCAAGACCGATGCCAACGGCAACGTCGACGTCGAGGACATCCGCCTCAACGCCGAGAAGTACAGCGACCGCCTGGCCGCGATCATGATGACCTACCCGTCCACGCACGGCGTGTTCGAGGAAGAGGTGGTCGAGATCTGCGAGATCATCCACAAGCACGGCGGCCAGGTGTACACCGACGGCGCCAACATGAACGCCCTGGTCGGCGTGGCCAAGCCGGGCAAGTGGGGTTCGGACGTTTCGCACCTTAACCTGCACAAGACCTTCTGCATTCCGCACGGCGGTGGCGGCCCGGGCGTCGGCCCGTGCGCGGTCAAGGAGCACCTGGCGCCGTTCCTGCCGGGCAAGCTGGGTGACAACGGTCCGGTCGGCATGGTCAGCGCGGCCAGCTTCGGCAGCGCCTCGATCCTGCCGATCAGCTGGATGTACATCGCGATGATGGGCCGCGAAGGCCTGCGCAAGGCCACCCAGGTCGCGCAGCTCAACGCCAACTACATCGCCAAGCGCCTGGCGCCGCACTTCAAGACGCTGTACACCGGCCGCAACGGCCTGGTGGCGCATGAGTGCATCCTCGACGTGCGCCCGCTGGAGAAGACCAGCGGCATCGGCGCCGAGGATGTGGCCAAGCGCCTGATCGACTTCGGCTTCCACGCCCCGACCCTGAGCTTCCCGGTGGCCGGCACGCTGATGGTCGAGCCGACCGAGAGTGAGTCGCTGCACGAGCTGGACCGCTTCATCAACGCCATGATCCAGATCCGAGAGGAAATCAGCGCGATCGAAGACGGCCGCCTGGACCGCGAGGACAACCCGCTGAAGAACGCGCCGCACACTGCCACCGCAGTGACCGCCAGCGAGTGGACCCACGCCTACCCGCGCGAACTGGCTGCCTTCCCGCTGGCCAGCCTGAAGCAGAGCAAGTACTGGCCGCCGGTGGCACGCGTCGACAACGTGTACGGCGACAAGAACGTGATGTGCGCCTGCATCCCGGTCGATGCCTACAAGGACGATGAAGTCGAAGCGTGATTGACGGAACGGCCCGCGCAAGCGGACCGTTTTCGTTTACGGTAGCGCCGGGCCATGCCCGGCGAGCGCAGCGGCTGAACCGATCACGGATCCGGCATCTGCCCCAGGCTCAACTGCCACGACACCCCGAAGCGGTCCTGCACCCAGCCGTAGCGGTTGCTGAAATCGTACTCGCCCACCGGCATCAACCAATGGCCGCCCTCGCCCAGCACGCGCGCGGCGCGCTCGAACTGCTCGGCGCCGGAGCACTCGACGAACAGCGAGATCGACGGGCTGAAGGTGAAGTCGTGCACGTCCAGGCTGTCGAAGCACAGGTAGTGGGTGCCACCGAGCAGGAAGATGGCCTGTCGGACCTGCCCGGGCACGCCGGCACCGGCGCCGTCCGGATGGCGCTGCATTGCCAGCAGGCGGAAATCGGCGAAGGCCTCGGCGTACAGGGCCAGGGCGGCCTCGGCCTGGCCGGTGAACATCAGGAAGGGGCGACTGCGCAGCATGCGGTACTCCCGGTCGACGGGCCGCTGGCGGCCCACCTGCGCACAGTGCCACGCGGAGTGTGTGCCTGTTGTAGAGCCGAGCCCATGCTCGGCTGGCGATCGCGCAAACAGCAGCCTCGACCGTAGGGTCGGCTCTACAGAATCACGCCTCGCGCATGCGCCGCGCGATGGCGCTGCCGGCGGCGATCGTGGCGGTCAGCGCAACCATCGACAGGAACTGCAGACGGGTGTGCGCCTCGCTCAGCAGCAGGCCGAAGATCAGCGCCAGGATGCCCAGCGCGCACACGGTCAGCCACGGGAAGCCCGCCATGCGGAACGGCAGCCGGGTACCCAGGCGATCCGCGCGGCGGCGCAACACCAGTTGTGAGACCAGCGACAGCGTCCACACCAGCAGGCAGGTCGAACCGACGATGTTCAGCAGCACCGGCAGCACCCGGTCCGGGAACAGCAGTTCCATCACCGTGGCGGCGAAACCGAACAGGACGCTGGCCAGCACGGCGATGACCGGCACCTGGCGCGGATCGGTCCAGCCCAGCACGGCCGGGGCTTCACGTCGCTGCGCCAGCGAATACATCATGCGCGAGGCGCCGTAGAGGTTGGCATTGAGCGCCGACAGCAGCGCGATCACAGCGATCAGGGTGATGGCGGTGCCTGCACCCGGAATACGGGCAATGTCCAGCACCGCGGCGAAGGGCGACTTCAACGCTTCGCTGGTCCACGGCACCACGGCGATGATCACGCTCAGCGAGCCGATGTAGAACACCAGGATGCGCCACGCCACGGTGCGGATGGCACGGGCGATGCTGCGCTCCGGATCTTCGGTCTCCGCCGCCGCAACGGCCACGATCTCGGTGCCGCCGAAGGCAAACACCACCACCAGCAACGCCGCGCCGATCCCGGCCAGGCCCTTCGGCGCAAAACCACCATGCTCGGTGAAGTTGCTCAGCCCAGGCGAGGTCACCTGCGGGAGCCAACCCATCAGCAGCGCCACACCGATGGCAATGAACGCCAGGATCGCCGCCACTTTCAGGATGGCGAACCAGAATTCGAACTCGCCGAAGTTCTTCACCCCCAACAGGTTGATGGCGGTGAAGAACAGCATGAAGGCCAGCGCCGCCATCGGTACAGGTACTGCTGGCCAGACCGTGGCCAGCAGACCGGCCGCTCCCACCGCCTCGGCGGCGATCACGATCACCAGCTGCACCCACCACAACCAGCCGACGGTGGCACCGGCGGTGGCGCCCATGGCATCGGCGGCATAGACCGAGAACGCGCCGCTGGTCGGTTTGGCCGCCGCCATTTCGCCCAGAGCGTTCATCACGATGATCACCAGCGCGCCGGCGACCAGATACGACACCAGGACCGCCGGACCGGCCGCCTGCACACCCACGCCCGAGCCGAGGAACAGCCCGGCGCCGATGGCGCTGCCCAGGCCCATCATGATCAGCTGGCGGGGCTTGAGCGAATGTCCGAGGCGGGACGGCGAAGCGGTCGGAATCGAGTTGGGCATCGGCAGGGCTGGCGGCGGGCTACAGGGGCGACACCTTACCCTGTCCCATGCCCGCGGGGATAGGCACAGCGCAGCAGGCGGCTCAGGCCAGTGCCGGCTCTCCGACACTGCCACCAATACGGGCGCGGTAGGCACGCGGCGAGAAACCGGTTTCAGCCTTGAACTTGCGGGTAAAGGCGCTCTGGTCGCTGAAACCGCAGGCCTGGCCGATGCTGGCGATGCTCTCGTCACCGTGCAGCAGGTGCATGGCCATCTGGATCCGCAGCCGGGTCAGCACCTGCTGCGGGGTCATCTGGAACACCTTGCGGAAGCTGCGCTCCAGCTTGGACAGCGAGAAGCCGGTGATGTCCAGCAGGGTCTGCATGCGCACGTTCTCGGCGTAGTGCGCGTTGAGGTGGGCCAGCGCCAGCCGCAGCTGCTCGTACTGGGTGCCGAGGCTGTCCTTCTGGCCCAGGTCGCGGGAAATGCCGATCAGGCCCTCGATGGCGCCATCGACCAGCAGCGGGCGCTTGCAGGTCAGGCACCAGCCCGGTTCGCGGTTGGCGAACAGGTGCAGCTCCATCAGGTTCTCGATCACCTCGCCGGACAGCACGCGGGCATCCTGGTCGACATAGTCCGCGCTGAGGCCGGTCGGGTAGATCTCGGCCGCGGTCCGCCCGATGACGTCCTTGCGCGCGCGCAGGCCCAGCCGTCGCAGCATGGTCTGGTTGACGTGGGTGTACCGCCCCTGGCGGTCCTTGATGAAGAACAGCACGTCCGGGATGGCGTCGAACAAGGCTTCGATGTCGGCGGGCTCGACTCGCATGCGGCAAGCATACCCGAGCCCGCTTTTGCCCGTACGTTCACCTTTGCCGGACCGGGGTTTAACGGGCTCGGTTCCAGTGTCGTGGTTCCCTTTGACGATCCGGAGCCACCCTCCATGGCCGCCAGCAAGCCGACCGGCAAGCGCGCAACCACCCCGCCCGAAAGCCACCCACGGGGCAATGGCGATGAGCTCCACCAGCAGGCCGGGGGCAGCCATCCGGTGATGACCACCGATCAGGGCATCCCGGTGGCAGACAACCAGAACTCCCTGCGACAGGGGCCTCGGGGGCCCACGCTGCTGGAAGACTTCATCCTCCGCGAGAAGATCACCCACTTCGATCACGAACGCATTCCCGAGCGCATCGTGCACGCACGTGGCAGCGCGGCACATGGCTACTTCGAGTTGACCCGGTCACTGGCCTCCCATACCCGCGCGCGTATCCTGACCGAGGTGGGGGTGAAGACACCCGTATTCACCCGTTTCTCGACCGTGGCCGGTGGCGCAGGCTCGGTGGATACCCCGCGCGACGTGCGCGGCTTCGCGGTCAAGTTCTATACCAAGGAGGGCAACTGGGACCTGGTCGGCAACAACATTCCGGTGTTCTTCATCCAGGACGCCATGAAATTCCCGGACCTGGTGCACGCAGTGAAGATGGAACCGGACCGTGCCTTCCCGCAGGCCGCCTCGGCCCACGACACCTTCTGGGACTTCATTTCGCTGATGCCCGAGTCGATGCACATGATCATGTGGGCAATGAGCGACCGTGCCATTCCGCGCTCGCTGCGCATGATCGAAGGCTTCGGCGTGCACAGTTTCCGCCTGCTGAACGAGGCAGGCGAGTCGACCTTCGTCAAGTTCCATTGGCGGCCAAAGCTGGGCATCCAGTCAACGGTCTGGGACGAAGCGCTGAAGCTGCAGTCAGCCGACAATGACTTCCATCGCCGCGACCTGTTCGAGGCCATCCAGCGCGGCGACTTTCCCGAATGGGAGCTGGCGGTGCAGTTGTTCACCGAAGAAGAAGCCGACGCATTCCCGTTCGATCACCTGGACCCGACCAAGATCATTCCCGAATCGCTGGTGCCGTTGCAGGTGATCGGGCGCATGGTGCTGGACCGTTGGCCCGACAACTTCTTCGCCGAGACCGAACAGGTGGCGTTCTGCCCGGCCAACGTGCCGCCGGGCATCGACTTCAGCAACGACCCCCTGCTGCAGGGCCGCCTGTTCTCCTACCTGGACACCCAACTGCTGCGCCTTGGCGGCCCGAATTTCCACCAGATCCCGGTGAATGCCCCGAAGTGCCCATTCGCCAATCATCAGCGCGACGGCCACATGCAGATGCAGGTGCCCAAGGGCCGCGTCGCCTATGATCCCAGCTCGCTGCAGGAGGACTCACCGCGTGAGACGCCTGCGGGTTTCCGCAGCCACGCCAGCGCCGACGATGGCTGCAAGGGCCGTACCCGCGCGGAGAGCTTCGCCGACCACTACAGCCAGGCCCGCATGTTCTTCCGCAGCCTTGAAACGCCGGAGCAGGCGCACCTGGCATCGGCGCTGGTGTTCGAGTTGTCCAAGGTGGAAACGCTGAAGGTGCGGGTACGTACCGTCAGCCACCTGCGCAACATCGATGACTCACTGGCGCGGCGCGTGGCCGATGGTCTGGCCTTGCCCGCCCTGCCCGACCCGGCACCCACCGCCACCCCGGCGCGGGACATGCCTCCCGCTCCCGAGGTGCGTGTGATCGGACGCAACAAGCCTACCCTGCAGGGTCGCTGCATCGGCATTCTGTTCGACGAAGGCTCCGACGCCCGCATCATTGCCAGCCTGAGCAAGGCAGCCAGGAAAGCAGGTGCAGACGTGAAGCTGGTCGCGCCCAAAGTCGGTGGCGCCACGCTGAGCGATGGCGCGATGCAGGCGGCGGATGGGCAACTGGCAGGCACGCCATCGGCTGTGTTCGATGCGGTGGCCGTGGTGCTGAGCGTAGAGGCATCAAAGGCATTGTCGAAAGAGAGCGCCGCGCTGGAGTTCGTCAGCCAGGCGTGGGCACACCTGAAGGCCATCGCCAGCGACGCGGGAGGCCAAGCGCTGCTGAAGGCGGCGCGGGTCGGCAACGATGCCGGCATCGTCGAAGCGGAAGACGCCAAGGCATTCCTGGCGGCGGCCGCCACCCGCCAGTGGGCGCGTGAGCCCAAGCTGCGCCTGCTGGCCTGACCACAACGACAGGAGAATAGTCATGCCCCGTGGTGACAAATCCGCATATACCGAAAAGCAGAAGCGCCAGGCCGAGCACATCGAGGAAAGCGAACGTGATCGCGGCGCGAGTGAAGGCACCGCCGAGCGCATTGCCTGGGCCACCGTGAACAAGCAGGACGGCGGCGGCAAGCGTAGCGGCAGTGCACGCAAAACTACAAAGAAGGCGACCCGCAAGAAGACCGCCAAGACGTCGACAACCAGGAAGACGGCAGCGAAGAAGGCGCCGGCGAAGAAAGCGGTGGCAAAGAAGGCGGTGGCAAAGAAGGCACCGGCTCGCACGACCGCGACAAAGAAGGCCGCAAAGAAGACAGCGAAGAAGGCTGCGGCAAAGAAGGGGAGTACGGCCGCCTCGCGGAGCGCCGCCGCGAAGAAGGCGGCGGCTACCCGTGCCCGAAAGGCAGCGACACGCAAGACCGCAGCGAAAAAGGCTGCCCGAACGCGGAGCAGAGATTGATCGTCCCCGAAAACGGGGAACAGCCCGCGCCCGCATCGCAGGCGCGGGATGTGTGGCGCAGCGCCTACTCTCGCTGGGTCGGTCCCAAGCGACCCGCGCACCTTACCTCAGCGGGACGGCCCCGCCGTCACTGCGGCTGAGGGCACCGGCACGGCAGCCGCCTGCAGCGTGCGCAACGCCGCGATCGGAATGGCCTCGGCACGCCGCTGCTGCGGCCACCAGACGAACAGGAACGCGCTGCTGGAACCGAGCAGGCGCGCAGTGCCCGGCAAAGGCGCGCGGTCGCCGTTCAACTGCAGGCGGATCACTTCGCCGCTGCCAGCGTTGTGGATCTGCCCCCCGCGCACCGTCACGTAGTTCGCCGCGCCCAGCGCCATGAAGGCGGCCACGCCAGGGTCATCGTGATCAGCGGGCGCCGGCCTACGTCCTCTCATATGGAGGAGTGAAGACCGAGCGATAACGGCCGTACGGCATCGGTGACAGCGCGACTCACCTGCTCTGCCATCCAGAGACACTCGTGGCTCAGGCACACCGATGAAGGCAGTGCATGTCGCGCAGTTTGTCGTAAACGGCTATATCCCGTGCAGAGCAATCCGGAAGTCACCTGGCACTGCTGATCGCCGTCAGGGCCTCCTCGCTGGGCTCCCTCAAGGACAGATCATCGACATCCACCACCCTGTAGCTTCGCTCGGTGGTAGCGGCTACGTTGATTGACCCACTGACAGGGATAGTTGAGATGAAGAATGTGAACCGAGTTCTGGCGGCCAGCGCGCTGATGCTTGTACTGGCGGCATGCAGCAGTTCCCAGACCGCCAACAAGGGCAATTTCGGCAAGGCTATTCAGAAATATCTTGATACCAAGAACGGACTCTGCGCTGCTTTGCCCGCGCGGGAACTCCCCTTCAGACTGGCCAACGATGGCAGCTTGGGAGAGCGCGCGCGCCTGCAGGCCAACGCCTTGGTCGAGGCCGGGTTGCTGAGCCGCCAAGCATCTGAAATGAAATCGATGTTTGGCACATCGACCGTACCGGCTGGCGAGTACGCGCTTACTTCCAAAGGAAAGAAGTTCCTCGTAGAAGGCGGCGCAGAAACAATTGCAGGTCAAGCAGCGTTCTGCACCGGCAAGTTCAGGGTGACAGAGGTGGACACCTTTACCGAGCCCAGCGAGATGATGGGCGTGAAATTGTCTCAGGTGAACTTCCGCTACAAGGTCGAAGATGCGGACAGCTGGGCCAGATCGAAAGAGGTCCAGGCCAGCTACCGTAACCTAGCGGATCAAGCCAAGGACGAAATCGATGGCAAAGCGACGCTCGTGCTGACCAACGACGGCTGGATGCACGAGCGCTTGTTCAAGCGCTGAGGGCTTCTCGGTCGGCACGGCACTTTGCCGTGCCGACGCGGTGACGGTCAGGCCGCGCGCGCCACCACGGCGCGGGCTGCACCGTCCTGCTCGATCTGGAACACCGACACCGACGTGGTCAGTGCATGCGCCTGTTCCTCCAGCGCGCGGCTGGCGGCAGTGGCTTCTTCCACCAGCGCAGCGTTCTGCTGGGTCACCTGGTCCATCTGCACCACCACCTGGTTGACCTGCTCGATGCCGGCGGCCTGTTCCTTGCTGGCCGCTGCGATGTCGCTCATCAGCTGCGTGGTGCGCGAGCTGGCCTGGGCCACGCGTGCGATCGCGGCTTCCGATTCAACGGTCACCGCCAGGCCACTCTTCACCTTGGCAGCGGCGTCTTCGATCAGCTCCTTGATTTCCTTGGCGGCGACACCGGCACGCTGCGCGAGCGTACGCACCTCGCTGGCGACCACCGCAAAGCCACGCCCCTGCTCGCCCGCGCGCGCGGCTTCCACTGCAGCATTCAGCGCCAGGATGTTGGTCTGGAACGCGATGCCGTCGATCACCGTGGAGATTTCCGAGATGCGCGCCGAGGACTGATCGATTTCGCCCATCACCGATGCCATCTGTGCCATCGCCTGCTCGGTCTCGCGCACGGCGGCGCCGGCAGCGTGCGCTTCGCTGTCGGCCTGACGCGCCAGTTCGGCGTTCTGGCGTACGGTGGAGGTCAGCTCCTCCATCGACGCGGCCGCTTCTTCCAGATTGGCCGCCTGCTGCTCGGTTCGGCGCGACAGGTCGTTGTTGCCAGCGGCCAGTTCCTGCGCCGCGTTGTTGATGCTGTCGGCAGCCACCTGGATGCCGCGGACGATGCCGGTCAGCTGCGCGGTGGTGGTGTTGGCATCGTCGCGCATGCGCGCGAACACGCCTTCGTACTCGCCCTCCATGCGTGCGGTCAGGTCGCCATGCGAGATCGCGCGCAGCACGTCGGAAACATCGGCGATGCTGGCCTGCGAACTGGCCATCATGCCGTTAAGGTGCTCGACCATCGTCTTGAACTGGTACTGGAAGGCCCCGGCATCGCCACGCATGCTGAAATCGCCGGCGCGTGCGGCACGGGCCAGTTCATCGATCTGCGCGTTGATCGCCATCAGGCTCTGCTTCACCGCGGCCAGGGTGCGGGTCAACGTGCCCTTTTCGCCCGGATAGTCCGGCAGGTCGCGGCTGAGGTCACCGATGGCGTAACGCTGCATTACTTCAGCCATCAGCAGTTCCACCTGCACGTGCGATTCGACCAGGCTGTTGGTGGCCTGCACCATGCGGCCGAAATCGCCGGGGAACGCACTGGCGTCCATGCGATAGCGGATTGCGCCGGCCTCGTGCTGTTCCGCCATCTGCAACTGCGCGCCGATCGCCGCCTGCACACTCTGGCGCACGCTGGCCATCGCCTCACCCAGCTGGGTCAGCTCGTCGCGGCCACCGAGGCGGAACTCCTGGTCCAGCTGCCCCTTGGACAGGCGCTCGGCCAGGTTCACCGCGCGCGCCAGCGGACCGGTCAGGCTGCGACCGATCATCACCGAGGCGCCGATGCCAGCAAGCAGCGCAACGCCGCCCAGCACCAGCAACTGCAGCAGGCTGCGCTCGCCCAGGCGGATCGCCTCGGCGGCAGCCTCACGGCTTTCCTTCTCCTCGAAGTCCACGCCATCGGACAGCGCCTTGTTCCAGCCGTTGGCGGCGTCCTGCACCGGGCCCAGGGTCAGCGCCACGGCACCGGGATAATCGCCCTGCTCCATCAGTTCGCTGGTCTGCTTGTTGAGCGGGCGAGCAACGGCTCGCTTGGCGGCGATGGTTTCAGCGATGGCCTTGCCTTCGGCGTCACTGGGCAGCGCCTGGTAGGCGCTCCAGCTGGCCTCGTAGCGCTTGACGAGATCAGCAATGCGCTTCTCGTCGCTGGTGCGGTGATCACCCTGGCGGATCAGCATCTCGCGGCGCACCACCATCATCTGGTTGTTGGCATCAAGCATCTGCGACAACAGGCGCACCTTGGCCACGCTGACGTCGACCACCTGCTGCATCGCGCGCTTCTGCACGACACTGGCAGTGGCGCCGGTGGCCACCACGGCGGCAACCAGCAGCAGCAACAGGCCAAAGCCCAGCCCAAGACGCCAGGCAACCCTGACGTTCCTCAAGTAGTTCATGGGGATATCCAAAACGGGGGGATGCGCCCTTATCGGCGGCACGGCAGGCAATCTTGATCGCCATCCACCAATGGCGTCGGCCACTGTTCACCTTGGTGAGTCGCCGTCCCAGTGGCACCTGCCGGTGCAACCCGGCCGCAATGACATGCCTGCTCATGCGGGCATCAGATCCCTTTCACGGTGGCTCGGCGCCGTCTGCGGGCAAGGTGGTGGCGTTCCCTGCTGGAGTCCCCGATGCCGTTACCCATGCCCCGATCCGCCCTGCTCGCTCTCTCGCTGCTGGCATCACCTGCCTTCGCGCAGGCGCCGCCGCCTAGCCTGCCTGCCCCCATTGCCGAGAAGGCAGGACCGGACACCGCACCCCGCTCTGTCCTGCACGCCCAGGTGCTGCTGGATCGCGCGAATTTTTCCCCCGGCCAGATCGATGGCGAAGTGGGCAGCAACCAGCGGCGCGCGGTGTCGGGCTTCCAGGCGGCGCATGGGCTGAGCGTAACGGGTGAACTGGATGACGCTACCTGGAAGGCCCTGCAGGCCGATACGATCACGCCGCTGGCAAGCTATACGCTCACGGCTGAAGATGTTGCCGGCCCGTTCCAGGCCATACCGAAAGGGCCCGCCGCACAGGCCAAGCTGAAGTCGCTGGGCTTCAGCAGCGTGGAAGAAGGCCTGGGCGAGCGCTTCCACGCCTCCCCTGAGCTGCTGAAGGCACTCAATCCCGGCGTCGATCTGGCCAAGGCCGGCAGCCGCATCCAGGTGCCCAACATCGGAACGGGGGACTTGCCGAAGGCGGCGAAGATCGTGGTCGACAAGTCCGACTCCACACTTCAATTGCTGGATGCGCAGGGCAAAGTGATCGCACAGGTGCCTGTCTCATCCGGCAGCCAGCACGATCCGCTGCCGATCGGCGAATGGAAGATTCTCGGCGTGTATCGCGACCCGCCGTTCCACTACAACCCGAAGCTGTTCTGGGATGCGCGCAAGGGCGAAAAGAAGGCGACGCTGCCGCCCGGCCCGAACAATCCGGTCGGGCGGGTCTGGATCGACCTGTCCAAGCCGCACTACGGCCTGCATGGCACACCCGAACCCGGCCACGTCGGCAAGACAGAATCGCATGGCTGCGTGCGCATGACCAACTGGGATGCGCTGCGCGTGGCCGATGCGGTGGATACTTCGGTGCCCGTGGTGATGCAGGAGTGAGCCGATGCGCCTTTCGCAGCTGATCGTGCTGGGCGTGCTGCTGGGCGTGGGAGTGGGCTGGTGGCTGCACCGCGATGCAGGTGAGCCGGTGGCGGTTGCCCCGCCCGCAGTGCAACCTGCGGTGGCTGCGGCTGCAACGCCGGGCGTGGACGCCCCGGCTCCCACGGCTGTGCCGCCGTCCAACGCCACCGATGCGCCAGCCGGTCTGCTGCTGCCGGTGCAGGGCATCCAGGCGTCCCAGCTGCGCGACACGTTCACCGATGCACGCAGCGAGGGCCGCGTGCACGATGCCATCGACATCATGGCCGATGCGGGTACTCCGGTACTCGCGGTGGCCGACGGCACGGTAGAAAAGCTGTTCGACAGCAAGCGCGGTGGCCTGACGATTTATCAGTTCGAGCCCAGTGGACGCTGGTGCTACTACTACGCGCACCTGCAGCGCTATGCCGATGGCCTGGCCGAGAAGCAGGTGATCAAGCGCGGGGAGGTGATCGGCTACGTCGGCAGCACCGGTAACGCCAGCGCCGAGGCGCCGCACCTGCACTTCGAGGTGCACGTGCTGGGACCGGAAAAACAGTGGTGGAAGGGCAAATCCATCAACCCGTACCCGTTGCTGAAGCCGCCTGCTTCGACGGCCGGCGCTGCCAGCGCCGCAAGGTGAAGGTGAACACCGCCAAGGCAGCCCCTGGGACCAGCACGAACAGAACCGTCTCGCCTTTCACGCTGGCATGCTGGTCATCGCGTCGCTTCCCCGCTGGCCTGCCCACACGGTAATGAAGAAGCCCCGCTTTCGCGGGGCTTCTTCTTTCAGCGACGCCGGGCGTGGCCCGGCGCTACCAGTCACGCCCTCAGGCGAACGGATCCTGCAGGACCATGGTGTGGTCGCGGTCCGGGCCGGTGGAGACGATGCTGATCGGGCAGCCGGCCAGCTCTTCCAGCGAACGCAGGTAGGCGCGTGCGGCCGGCGGCAGGTCGTCCCACTGGGTGATGCCGTGGGTGTTCTCGCTCCAGCCCGGGAACTCCAGGTACACCGGGGTGCATTCTTCCCAGCCCTGCGCGTCCAGCGGCGCGTACTCGGTGCGCTTGCCGTTGTATTCGTAGGCGATGCAGACCTTCAGCTTTTCCATGCCGTCCAGCACGTCCAGCTTGGTGATGCACAGGCCGCTGATGCCGTTGATGGCCACGGCGCGCTTCAGCGCGACGATGTCCATCCAGCCGCAGCGACGCGGGCGGCCGGTCGAAGCGCCGTACTCGGCGCCGCGGTCACGGATGCCCTGGCCGACTTCGTCGTCCAGTTCGGTCGGGAACGGGCCGCCGCCGACGCGGGTGGCGTACGCCTTGGCAATGCCCAGCACGTAGTCGATCGAATCGGCGCCGACGCCGGAACCGGCCAGCGCACCACCGACGGTGGTGTTGGAGCTGGTGACGTACGGGTAGGTGCCGTGATCGATGTCCAGCAGCGCACCCTGCGCGCCTTCGAACAGCACGCGCTTACCCTGCTTGCGCAGGTCGTGCAGGATGCCGGCCACGTCGGACTTCATCGGCTGCACGTATTCGCCGAAGGCCAGCGCCTCGTCGAAGGTCTTCTGGAAGTCGACCGCATCGGTGTTCAGATACTTGGTCAGCACGAAGTTGTGGTAGTCCAGCGCAGTGCGCAGCAGTTCTTCCAGCTGCTTCGGGTAGTGCAGGTCGGCGATGCGGATGCCGCGGCGCGCCACCTTGTCTTCGTAGGCCGGGCCGATGCCACGGCCGGTGGTGCCGATTGCCTTGCCACCGGCAGCGCGCTCGCGCGCCTGGTCCAGGGCGATGTGGTACGGCATGATCAGCGGCGCGGCCGGGGAGATCTTCAGGCGCGAACGCACTTCCACGCCGGAGCCTTCCAGCTCGGCGATTTCCTTCTGCAGCGCGGACGGCGAGATCACCACGCCATTGCCGATCAGGCACAGCGCGTCGTCACGCAGGATGCCCGACGGGATCAGGTGCAGGACGGTCTTCTTGCCGTTGATGACCAGGGTGTGGCCTGCATTGTGGCCGCCCTGGAAGCGCACGACGGCGCCGATTTCCTCAGTGAGCAGATCGACGATCTTGCCCTTGCCTTCATCGCCCCACTGGGCACCCAACACTACGACAGACTGACCCATGACGGGCTCCTCGATTTGTAGCGGCCATCGGGGCCGCGGACGGGTAAACCGTGGCGGGGCTGGCCAGCACCTGGAGGGCGGCTCCAAACGGGGAGCGGCCGGCGATGGAAGGCCCAGACACGGAAAAAGCCGGACGGGGAGGCCCGTCCGGCTTTTGTGCATTATCCGGGTTTCCGGGGTCGGGTGCCACCTTTCCGACGGACGGCTTCACCGGCCGGTCAGCCGCCCCGCCCGGTCGTGCCGGCCGTTGGCCGGCAATCCCGGGTTGCCGGCCAGCGGCCGGCACTACCCTCTCAATGCCGCGCCCACCACAGCAGGCTCAGGCCGGCCAGCAGCACCAGCCCACCGAAGCTGCGCAGGGCCGGGCTGGGCAGGTCCAGCAGGCGTTCGGCCATGCGCTTCCAGGCGAACGGGGCGACGAACAGGAACAGGCCTTCCAGCACCGCGACCAGGCAGACGGCGGCAAACAGATCTTTCATCGGGAACTCCGGAAAAAGCACGGGGCCCGGCGTCTGGCCGGGCCCCGTGGGGTACTGCCCTGCGACCTCAGCGGTCGTTCTTCAGGTACTGCAGGAACGGGTCGTTCTTGTCGAGCACGATCACGCCATTGCCGTCGGTCATGGAGCCACGGTAGGCCTCCAGGCTGCGGTAGAACGCATAGAACGACGGATCGGCCGAGCCGGCCTTGCCATAGATGCGGGCCGCCTCGGCATCGCCTTCACCGCGCAGGCGCTGCGCATCACGCTCGGCCTCGGCGATCAGCACGGTGCTGTCGCGGTCGGCCTGGGCACGGATGGTCAGCGACTGCTCCTCGCCCTCCGCACGCAGCTTGGCCGCTTCCTGCTTGCGCTGGGCGCGCATGCGCTCGTACACGTCGTTGATCACCTGGCTGTCGGTCGGCAGGTCCACCTGCTTGATGCGCAGGTCGATCATCTGCATGCCCAGGCCAGCCACCGCTTCGTTGATGCCCTTCAGCTGCTCGGCGATCAGCTCGCTGCGGTCGCCGGACACCAGCTGCTGCAGGGTGCGCGAGTTGATCTGGTTGCGCAGCGAGTCGGTGATGATCGGCGCCAGGCGGGCGTTGGCCACACGCGGGTCGCCGCCGGTGGCACGGAAGTAGTCACCCACGTTGGAGATGTAGCCGATGGCGAAGAAGTCGACGCTGACGTCCTTCTGCTCGGCGGTGAAGTAGCGCGCCGGCGCAGTGTCGAGCACCTGGAAGCGGCGGTCGAAGACCTTCACCGTTTCCACCACCGGCACCTTGAAGTGCAGGCCCGGCTTGATGTCCGAACGCACCACCTTGCCCAGGTTCAGCACCATGGCGGTCTGGTCCTCACGGACCACGTACACCGAGCCGAGCAGGCCCAGCACCACCGCCACGATCACGGCGATCCAGATAGGACTCTTCATCGGCTGCCCTCCTCACGGCCGCTCGGTCGCCCGGTCGGGCGGCCCACCGGCCGGCCCGGATCACGGGAAGCTTCCGCCGCTGCACCCGGCAGCGACGGCATCACCACGTCCGGGTTGGCCACTGCGGCCGGAGCCGACGTGCTGGGACGGGTATCGCCGGTCATCGGCACGTAGATCAGCTGGCGGCCATCGCCACCGATCACCTTGCGGTTCTCGCTCAGCACCTGCTGCACGGTCTCCAGCCACAGGCGCT
The DNA here is from genome assembly GCF_059370035.1 of Stenotrophomonas sp. YJH_SMC_37. Taxonomy (NCBI): domain Bacteria; kingdom Pseudomonadati; phylum Pseudomonadota; class Gammaproteobacteria; order Lysobacterales; family Lysobacteraceae; genus Stenotrophomonas; species Stenotrophomonas sp. YJH_SMC_37. Next base: position 28,707 of record NZ_JCAFTG010000017.1, on the reverse strand, counting down.
TGCGGGTCACTTCCGGAGCGTCCTTGTACTGGGCCTGCAACAGGCTGAAGCGCTGCGCGTCACCCTCGGCCTTGGACACCACGGCCTGCTTGTAGCCTTCGGCAGTGGTACGGGCGCGCGAGGCTTGGCCCCGGGCTTCCGGCACGACCTTGGCGGCATAGGCCTGGGCCTCGTTGATCAGGCGTTCCTTGACCTGCTGGGCACCGTTGACCTCGTCGAAGGCCGGCTTCACTTCCTCCGGCGGACGGGCGTCCTGCAGGGTCAGGCCGGTCACGGTCAGGCCGGTCTTGAACGCCTTCAGCAGCGCCTGCAGGCGCTCCTCGGCGGCGACCGCCAGCGGACCACGGTTGTTCAGCACGGCGTTGAGGTCGGCGCGGCCAACTTCCTCGCGCACGGCGCTCTGCGCCGACTGCTCCAGCACCTGGTTGGCATCCACGGTGCCGAACAGGTATTGCTGCGGGTCGTCGATGCGGTACTGGACGTTCAGCGAGACGTTGACGATGTTCTCGTCGCGGGTCAGCACCGGCACTTGGATCGAGAACGTCTTGATCTCGGTGGCATTGACCTTGGTGACCGATTCGATCGGCCAGGGCAGCTTGAAGTTCGGGCCGGGCTGCAGAATGCGCGAGAACTGGCCGAAGCGCAGCACCACACCGCGCTGCTGTTCGCCGATCAGCTGGAAGCTGGAGAACAGCACCAGCAGCACCACGGCTGCCACCACCCAACGCACGATGCCGCCGTCGAACAGGTCCTTCAGCGGCCCGGGCAAACCGCCCCAGCCACCACCATTGCCACCGCCGCGTGACCCGAACGGCCCGCGTCGATTGTCCTCGGGGCCTTGTCCGCCCTTATTGCCGCCGGGTGTATTCCAGGCCATGCACGCTCCATCAAGATTTGGGCTGCGGCGCGGGCCCTTCCCGCACCGCCAGCCGTGAAACCATCACCGATCATACAAGATGGGGCGGATCGGCAGGATCGAAAGGGGGGCAACGGGGTAAGGTGGCGTTTTCCTCGAAGTCAGGCAACGCCGATGGCCCCCACCACCCCGTTCACCGCCTTCCGCATCGAAAACGACGACGCCGGCTATCGCAGCGGCCTGGTCCGGCTCGGGGTCGACGACCTCAACCCCGGCCAGGTGCTGATCCGCGCCCACTGGTCCTCGGTCAACTACAAGGACGCGCTGGCCGGTACTGGAAAAGGGAAGATCCTGCGCCGCTTCCCGCTGGTGGGCGGCATCGATGTGGCCGGCACCGTGGTCGCCAGCACCGACCCGGACTGGCGTGAAGGCGACGCGGTGCTGGCCACCGGCTGCGGCCTCAGCGAGACCCGCGACGGCGGCTACAGCCAGTACGTGCGGCTGGAATCGCGCGCGGTGATCGCCCAGCCGGCCGGGCTGACCCCACGCGAGGCGATGGTGCTGGGCACCGCCGGCTTCACTGCGGCGCTGGCCCTGCTGCGCATGCAGGACAACCGGCAGACCCCGGAACTCGGACCGCTGGCAGTCACCGGTGCCAGCGGCGGCGTCGGTGCGCTGGCGCTGTCGATCTTCAGCCGTGCCGGCTACAGCGTGCACGCGGTCAGCGGCAAGCCGGACCAGGCAGGATTCCTGCGCAGCATCGGCGCCACCGAGGTACTGCCGCGCGACGCGCTGGCCGACACCGGAGCGCTGCAGTCGGCGCGCTTCGGGGGTGGCCTCGATAATGCCGGAGGCGACATGCTGGCCAGCCTGCTGGCGCAGACCGTGCCCTACGGCAGCGTGGTCAGTGCCGGCCTGGCAGCCAGTCCGACGCTGGACATGACGGTGATGCCGTTCATCCTGCGCGGTGTCTCGCTGCTGGGCGTGTCCTCGGCCAATGCGCCACGCGGACTGCGTGAGGAAGTGTGGTCGCGGCTGGGTAGTGACTGGAAGCCGCAGCACCTGGACCGCATCTGCACCGCCGAAGTCGGCCTCGATGGCCTTCCTGCCGTATTCGAACGGATGCTGGCGGGCGGTTCGCTGGGTCGCACCGTGGTACGGATCGACTGAACGTCGCAGGCAGGCGACGGACGGCAGACGCGGCCCTCCCGCCGGTAATGGGCCCGCACTACACTGCGGGCATTACATGGGGAACAACATGGCACGCATTCTGATCGTCGACGACTCACCGTCGCAGCTGTTGGGGATACAGCGCATCGTCGAGAAGCTCGGGCACCAGATCCTGACCGCCACCGATGGCGCCGCCGGGGTCGAAACCGCCAAGGCCGAGCTGCCCGACCTGGTCCTGATGGACGTGGTGATGCCCAACCTCAACGGCTTCCAGGCCACCCGTACCCTCGCCCGCGACGAGGCGACCCGGCATATCCCGGTGATCCTGGTGACCACCAAGGACCAGGACACCGACCGCATGTGGGGCATGCGCCAGGGCGCCAAGGCCTACATCACCAAGCCGTTCTCGGAGGACGAGCTGTCCGAGGTGCTGGAGCGCGTGTTCGCGGGCCAGGGCTGAGACGCGCGCGGTGTTGCCGGCCGCTGGCCGGCAACCACGCATCACCGTCCAGGGCAATGAAGTTGCCGGCCAGCGGCCGGCACCACCTTCAAATGGTCTCGCCGAACGCCTTGGCCAGATTGCGGTACGCCTTCTTCTGAGCCTCATCGGTCGCAGCCGGGGCCACGATCTCGATTTCGACGATCTGGTCGCCGTCCGGGCTGCCCGGCAGGCCACGGCCACGCAGGCGCAGCTTGCGGCCGGCATCGGAATCGGCCGGAATCTTGAGTTCCACCGCACCACCCAGGGTCGGCACGCTGATGCTGGTGCCCAGCGCGGCCTGCCACGGCGTGAGCGGCAGCGTATAGAGGATGTTGCGACCATCGACCTCGAACTGCGGGTGGGCGGCGTATTCCACCTCCAGCAGCAGATTGCCGCCATGGTTGCCCTGCCCTGCCAGGCGGATCACCTGGCCCGGGCGGATGCCCTTGGGCACGCGCACGTCCAGCTGCTTGCCGTTGACGGTGATGCGCAGGCTGTCGCCGCTGTAGGCCGCTTCCAGTGGCACCGACAGCTTGGCGCGGGTATCGCGGTTGGGCGCATGGCCCTGGCTGCTGAAGCCCGGACCGCCCCCCGCGCCCGCTCCACCGCGCTGGCGCGCGAACAGGCTTTCGAAGAAGTCGCTGAAGCCGCCGTTGGGGCCGCCGCCACCGAACACTTCCTCGAAATTGAAACCACCGGCGCCGCCGTAGTTCGGCGGCACGTTGAACTCCTCGCCCGGGCGATAGCCCTGCGCGCGCAGCTGGTCATAGGCCGCACGCTTTTCCGGATCGCGCAGCGCCTCGTAGGCCTCGTTGACCGCCTTGAACTTGTCTTCGGCCCCGGCCTCCTTGCTGACGTCCGGGTGGTACTTGCGTGCCAGCCGGCGGTAGGCGGTCTTGATCTCCGCCTCGCCCGCGCTCGGTTCCACCCCCAGGGTGGCGTAGTAATCCTTGAATTCCATCCAGCTACCTCGATTCGCTTCGGCCGCGCCGGTGGCGCCGCCCCGGGTTCATTCTACGCGCCTGCGAGGCTACGCCGCCCCTCGTGCGGCCCCGGTGAGGCCGACTGATCCTGCGCAATGCGGCTGCCATCCCCGTGCGCCACGCTGTGGCTGGAAGCCCCTGCCACAAAGCCGGAAGATGGAGCCTGCACACCGGGTTTCCAATGTCTTGACGCCCCTCTCCCATCCGGCCCACTAGCCTGCCCCAGCAAGGAGTTCCCATGACCATCCATGTCGGCGACCGCATTCCGGAAGTGACCCTCAAGCGCATCCGCGAGGGCATTGAAACGCTTGATACGCATTCGTTGTTCGATGCGCGCAAGGTGGTGCTGTTCGCCGTGCCCGGCGCGTTCACCCCGACGTGCTCGGCACGTCACCTTCCCGGCTACGTCGAAAAGTTCGAGGCCTTCCGCCAGCGCGGCGTCGACGTCTACTGCATGGCCGTCAACGACCCGTTCGTGATGAAGGCCTGGGCCGCCGACCAGAGCGTGCCCGACGGCCTTCTGATGCTGTCCGACGGCAATGCCGAGCTGACCCGCGCCTTGGGTCTGGAGCTTGATGCGAGCGCGTCGGGCATGGGAATCCGCTCGCGTCGTTTTGCCCTGTACGTCGACGACGGCGTAGTTCGAGAGGCCTGGGTTGAACAGCCCGGCCAGTTCGAAGTGTCTTCGGCCGAGTACGTGCTGGAGCATCTCCCCACCTGATTCCCCACCGCAGAAGGAAACGGCCAGCCATGTCCACGCAGCCAGCCAAAGCCAGCAAGCCCGCCGCGGAAATTGCCGGCATCAGCGACCGCAAGACCCTGCGCGAACGCGCCCGGCGCAACATCGAAGATGGTGCGATCACCGACAGCTACAGCGCTGACCGCGAGGTGGTGATCAAGCTGCTCAACGACGCACTGGCCACCGAGTACGTCTGCGTTCTGCGCTACTACCGGCACTACTTCATGGCCAAGGGCATGCTGGCCGACGCGGTGAAAGCCGAGTTCCTCGAGCATGCACAGCAGGAGCAGGCGCATGCCGGCAAGCTGGCCGAGCGCATCGTCCAGCTGGGCGGCGAGCCGGATCTCAACCCGGATACGCTGACCGCGCGTTCGCACGCCGAATACAAGGAAGGCAGCGACCTGCGCGACATGGTGCGCGAGAACCTGGTGGCCGAGCGCATCGCCATCGACAGCTATCGCGAGATGATCAACTTCATCGGTGACCGCGATACCACCACCAAGCGCATCCTTGAAGAGATCCTGGCGCAGGAAGAAGAGCACGCCGACGAGTTCGCCGACCTGCTGGATGGGTGGATCGGGGAGTAGTCGCTACGCCACGCGATCGCTGCCATCTACGGCGTTGTAGAACCGAGCCCATGCTCGGCTGACCGCTGCACGCACGTCGCAGGAGCAGCCGAGCATGGGCTCGGCTCTACAGCAGCGTGACAACATGCGGGAAGTGCCATCCAAGGTCGGCATCTAGCGCAGGACGTTGAACCGCACCTGCGTCCAGGCGCCGTCGGCTGCCAACGCGGTCAGGGTGTGCGTGCCGGGTTCGGCGAACTCTCGCTGCATCAGCTGCGCGCCGTGGGTCTGTGCAATCCAGCGTCCATCCAGCAGCCACTCCACCGCCTGCTCGCTGCCCAGCGCGCGCAGCTGCAGGCGTACGCCATGTTCCGAATTCGGCGCGCGCGCCAGCGTGGCGCCATCGTTGAGCCCATCGATGTGCAGCGCAACGCTGGCCTCGCGGCCATCATCACGGCAGTCCGGCGACAGCGCCGGGAGCTGCGAGGCTTCGCGCGTGGCCTTGGACAGCCATGGCGACAGCAACGCTGGCCAGCGCGCGATCTCGCGCGCGACTTCTTCGTGCGGCAAGCGGCAATCGGCTGACACGCGCAGACCGGTACGCGCATCGGCAAGGTAGCGCTGCCGACCTGGTTGCCAGCGCCGTGCTTCGCGCTCGGGGAAGGTCGGTGGTGCCGCGCCTTCCAGCAGATAGGCTGGCATCAGCCGCTGGCAGAGCGCAGCAGGCAGGCCTTCGGCACGCTCACCAGTCGGCCAGCAGATGTCTTCCTGGCTGACGCTGGCCGGCATCGGCGCGGCCGCCGAATCACCGCGCTGGCGCGGCAGGCTGTCCACCACCTCGAACATCAGCGGCGCCGCGGTCACCGCGCCGTACTGGCCCGGTAGCGGTGTGCCGTCCGGTCGGCCCACCCACACGCCCACGGTGTAGTGGCGGGTGCTGCCAATCGCCCACGCATCGCGGTACCCGTAGCTGGTGCCGGTCTTCCACGCCACGCGCGGGCGGCCACCGACATCGAACGTCCCGACGCTGTACCCCGGCCGCGGATTCGATTCCAGCATCTCGCGCACGATCCAGCTGGCGCCGGGCGAAGCGAGGCGCCGCTCGATCATCGGTTCGTCATCGGCGTAGCGCACGCGCCCGGCGATGCCGTTGCGGTTGAGCGCGGCGAACGCGCCGACCAGGTCTTCCAACCGCGCGCCGGTGCCGCCCAGGATCAGCGACAGATTGGGCGTACTGCCTGGCGGGAAGCGCAGCTGGATGCCCGCGTGCGACAGACGTGCAGCGAAGCGCGCGGCACCGACCCGCTGCAGCAGGTCCACCGAGGGCACGTTCAGTGACAACCGCAAAGCGCTGGACGCGCCGATCGGCCCGTTGAAGGCCATGTCGAAGTTGCCGGGGCGGTAGCTGCCGAAACTCTGCGGCGCATCCACCAGCAGGCTTTCCGAATGGATCAGGCCATCATCCAGCGCCATCGCATACAGGAACGGCTTGAGCGTGGAGCCCGGCGAGCGCCAGGCCTGCACCATGTCCACGTGGCCGAGCCGCTGGCGGTCGCCGAAGGACAGGGTGCCCACATAGGCACGTGCCTGCAGGGTCTGGTTGTCGACCACCAGCAGGGCAGCCGAGGTGCGTTCTGGCAGCGTCGAGAAGTAGCTGGCCACGCGCTCTTCCAGCGTGCGCTGCAGGCCGATATCAATGCTGCTCTGGATGCGCGCTTTGCCCGGCTGCGCTGAATGCAGTCGCTGCGCCAGCAGTGCCGCATGCAGCGGCGGCCGCAGCGAGCGCGCCACCACGTTCTCGATGCGCGCGTCCTCCACTTCCTCCGGCGTCCACGCACCCAGTTCGGCCATGCGTGACAGCACCTTGTCGCGCGCCTTCTGCGCCGCTTCCGGATGGCGGTCCGGGCGCAGCCGGCTTGGCGCCTGCGGCAGCACCGCCAGCAACGCGGCCTCGGCATGCGACAGCTGCGCCGCCGGCTTGCCCAGGTAGGCCCAGCTGGCCGCTTCCACGCCCTCGATGGTGCCGCCGTAAGGCGCGCGCTCCAGATACAGGGCCAGGATCTGCTGCTTGCTCAGATGCACTTCCAGCTGCACCGCGCGCAGCATCTGCTTGAGTTTGCCCCAGGGCGTGCGCGAGTGCGGGTCGAGAATGCGCGCCACCTGCATGGTCAGGGTCGAACCGCCGGACACGATGCGGCCGCCGCGCAGCAGCTGGCCGCTGGCACGCAGCATCGCCACCGGGTTGATCCCCGGATGGCGCCAGAACCAGCGGTCTTCGTAGGTCAGCAACGCCTGCAGGTACAGCGGCGAGACGCTGTCGATCGAGGCAGGATAACGCCACACGCCCTCGGCATCGGCGAACGCACGCAGTGGCGTGCCGTCGGCGGCCACCACCAGAGTGCTGGTTTCGCGCTGCTTCGGCAGCGGGGGCGGGAAGGCGAAATCCAGCACCAGCAGCAGTGCCAGCGTGGCGGCCATGCCCCAGCGCAGCCACGGCCACAGCGGCCGCCACCGGCGGCGCAGGGCCGCCAGCCGGGTCGTCATCGTGTTCTTCATTGCGGGTTGCCAGCAGGACGGGCCGCGCCGTCGCGGCCCGTCCGCGCGGTCACGGCTGTACCACCGTGATCGTGGTCGGGTTGCTGCGGCCAACGCCACGCAGCTGCGGCCGGTACATGTCCTCCACCAGCGGTGGCGGCACCGAGTAGGTACCCGGGGTCACCGCGCGCACCAGGTAGAACACGTTGGCCTTGCTGCCACGCGAGAGCTTCAGCGCGGCCACATAGCGGTCGTCGCGGAACTCCTCGTGCTTGGTATCGGCCGCTTCACCGCGGTCGCTGATGGTGATGCCATCGACCACCACATCGGCCCACTGCTTGGCGTCGCCCAGGTTGAAGTTCTCGATCTCCAGGCCCGCCGGCAGCAGGTCGGTCAGCAGCGCATCGGGCATCGTGGTGTCGGCGGTGACGGTGACGCGCACGATCAGTGCTTCGCCTTCCTTCAGCGGTCGCGGCGACCACGGTTTGCCATCGGTACCGAAGTAGCTCCGTTCAATACCCAGCACGCTGTTGTCCGGCGCCGGTGCGCTGCGCGGGATGCCGGCCACGTCGATGCTGGCGAACATCGGCGGCTGCCCCTGCGGAGTGAAGCGCACACCGCTGGCCAGCTCACTGGCGCTGAAGTTGCGGCCGAACAGCTTGCGCTCGCCGATGGCTTCGCTGTTGCCACCGATCACCAGTTCACCGGCCACCAGCGCCTTCTGGTTGGCGGCGAGCGCCTTGCCGAGACGTGCAATCGCCACCTGTTCCTGCGTGCTCAGCCACATCCAGCCGGCATTGCGGCGCGCATCCAGGCCACGACCGAGGTCGACCGCGCGCGCGTCCCAGGCCGGCTTGGCCAGCTTGTTCTCGTGGGTCAGCGCGATCATCAGCGCGTCATCGCGGATCGCGCTGCCGTAGTCGCCGAAGTACGACGGGCGCTCGCTGCTGGACTTGGCGAAGGCCGCCGCCAGCGCGGCCTGGCCACGCTTGGCATCGCCCTGCAGCGACAACGCCACGCCCAGATGGACCAGCGACAGGCCGCCCACCGCCTTGCTGCGCTCGTTGTCGTACAGCGTGCGCAGGGTACCGAGCGGTGCACGGTTGACCCGGGCCAGCACGTAGCCCGAATAGGCCTGGTTGGCGAACTTCAGCTTCTCGCGGTCGTCCTGGCCGTAGAACTGGTTGCCGCCGGACAGCAGATCCTCGCTAAGCCGGTTGAGCGCCTTCTGCAGCACGTTGTCGGGCACCGCGAAACCGGCATCCTTGGCGTCGAGCAGGAACTCGGCGATGTACGGGGTCAGCCACGGGTTCACGTAGCCGTCGTCACCCCACATCGAGAAGTTGCCGTTGGCCACCTGCATCGACGCCAGGCGACCGAACGCACCTTCCATGCGCTCGCGACGCGTCTTGGCATCCAGGCCGTCGGCACCGAGCATCGACGACGTCGCCTGGTCCAGGATCAGCGCCGCGTAACCCTTGCTGGTGGTCTGCTCGGCACAGCCATATGGATAATTCAGCGCGCCCTGCAGTGCACTGGCGAACGGAATCGGCGGCAGCGGGCTGACCAGCAGGCGGGCATTGACCGACTCCGACATCAGGCCATCGGTCAGGCTGTTGTCGAGGCTGACCGCCGCCAGCGGATCGAGCGTACGCACCTGCGAACGCAGCACCTGCGGCCACGCCGCACGCACCGGCAGGTCGTAACGGCGATCGGCCTTGAAGCCGTTGCCGTCCACCCGCACCCGCACCTTGGCCACGCTGTGGCCCTCACGCGCGGACAGCGGGAAACTCAGCGTGGTCTTAGCATCGGCATTCAACTGCACGCTGCGGCTGCCCTCACCCAAGTTCAACGGGCCCTCGCTTTCCACCTTCACGTTGAACTGCCCCGGCTTGCCTGTGAAGTTCTGCACGTCCAGGGTCACGGTGCTGCGGTCGCCCGGGGCCAGGACGCGCGGCATGCTGGCTTCGGCCAGGATCGGCGCGCGTACTATGGTTTCCACGTCGCGCTTGCCGTACTGGTCATCGCTGTAGACCAGCGCCGACACCCGCAGGGTGCCGTTGAAATCCGGCACCTTCAGGCGGATGCGGGCATTGCCCTTGGCATCGAGCTGCACCGGGCCGGAGAACAGGTCCACGGTCTGCACGCGCGCGGTCGGGCGCTTGGCCTGCGGCAATGCCTGCAGTGCCATGTCGCCACCGAATTTCAGCTTGCCGCTGCCACCATCGAAGCTCTCGATCACCCGGCTGTAGATGTCATAGGCATCGATGCCGAGGCGACGCTGGGCGAAGAAGTGCGCGCCGGCGTCGGGCACCGGGAAACGGGTGATGTTGAGGATGCCCACGTCCACCGCCGAGACGGTGACGTGCGCCATCTTGCCGGCCAACTGTGGTGCGCTGACCGTCACCGGCAGGTCCTGCTCCGGGCGCATCTGCTTGGGCGCGGCCAGGCCGACGGCCACGGTGCGGCCCTTGCGGTCCATCGGCACATGCACCACACCCACGGCACGGGCCGGAGTGATCTTGCTCGGCGCACTGCCGCCACGGAACACCAGCGCGGTGATGTAGACGTCGTGGCGTTCCCAGTCAGCGGTGACCGGAATCTTGAAGGTCGAACCCGGCTTGGCCTCGATGTCCTGCACGTACAGCATGCGGTCGGTCTCGACCATCAGGATGCCCTTGCCGGCATGCGGCGGGGTCACCGTCACTTCCAGGGTGTCGCCGGCCTTGTAGCCGGTCTTGTCCAGGCCCAGCTTGACCTTGTCCGGGCGCGCGTCCAGGCCGCGGTTGTCATCGCCCCAGCTCCAGCCGGCGCGGAACGGGTAGCGGCTGGTCAGGCCGGTGGACGGATCGAACACGTCCACGCGGTACTCGCCCCACTCCACCGGGAAATCGAAGGCGACCGCGCTGCCGCCGGCATCGACGGTGCGCGTTTCCTTGTTCTCGAAACGGCGGGTGAAGTCGTAGTCCCAGCGGTTGTCGTTGAAGGTCCAGTGGTAGTCGCGCAGCTCGCGCACCAGGGTGATCTTCAGGCCCTTGGCTGGCTGCGGTGTGCCGGCGGCATCCACGCGCATCAGTTCGAAGCGTGCGTTGCCGTTGGAATCAGCACCATCGTCGGGGTTGAACAGCGGCCGCACGCCGACCAGCGCGTTGGCCGGCCACATCACCCGCTTCAGGGTCCGGGTGACCGTGCGGCCACCGGTTTCATACAGGCTGCCGGACAGCACCACGGCGATCGGTGCCTTGGCCTTGGCCGCCTCTTCCGGCAACGCCACATCCTCACGCAGCTGGCCATTGGCCGGCAGCGCGGTATCGATCACGTCCTTGGCCTCGCGCGGCAGCTGCAGGGTCGGGTCACCGAAGAAATAGCCCGGCAGGCCGTCCACCGGCTTCTGTTCGGCGGCCACCGCCATGCGTGCGGTGAAGCGGTTGCCATCGGCCGGTGCGCCATACAGGTAGGCACCATTGGCCTGCAGGCGCAGGTCCTCACCCGGCTTCAGCGTCTTCTGCGCACTGTCCAGGTCCAGCTTCATGCGTTCGGGCAGGAACTCCTCGATGCGCAGGGTCATGCCCTGGATCGCTTCCTTGCTGGCCGGGTCGGTGCGGAACTCGACCTGCCAGCGCCCGGTCGGCGCCTCGGCGGGGATCACCTGCTCGAAATTGATGTAGCCCTGGTCGCCTGGCTGCAGGCGGGTCTCGCGGAACGTCTTGCCGTCGGGCTGCTTCAGGCGCAGGAACACCGGTTGCGCCTTGACCGGCTTGCCATCGTTATCACGCAGCAGCGCGGACAGGCGCACGGTCTCGCCCGGGCGGTACAGGTCGCGGCCGGACCAGGCATAGACATCGAACCATGCGTTGTCGCGGCCGGCCACGGCGAATTCGCTCAGGTCCAGCGCTGGCTGGTTGAACGGCAGGAAGCTGGTGTCCTTGCCGCTGCTGGCGACCAGCACGTGGGTGGCATCCAGGGTGTAGTTCAGCAGCGCATTGCCGTTGCCGTCGGTGCTGCCCTTCAGCACCACCTCGCCCTTGGCGTCGAGCACGCGCAGGTCGATGCCCTTCAGCGGCGCGCCGTCCTTGAGACCGGCGGTATGCACGAACAGCTTGTCCTTGTAGGCGCGGGTGTGCAGGCCGATGTCACTGACCGAGAAGAACGCGGTATCGAATTCGCCCTCATAGTCGCCGGTGCGCTTGAGCAGTGCGAAGTACAGGCCCGGCTCCTGCAGTTCCTTGATGTCCTGGGTCGGCAGGTAGGTCAGCACCCGCTCGTTCTGCTTGCCGCCAAGGATGAAGCGGTTGACGTAGACCGGCTCGGCCAGCTTGTTGATCGGGCTGCGCTCGTAGTCGCTGCTGAGCTCCCAGCTGCCACGGCGGCCACCGCGCTGGTACTGGCTGAAGAAGGTCGGCAGGTCCTTCTCGCGCACGCGCAGAAACTCGACGTCCACTTCCGGCACGTTCACCGAGACCACCGGCAGGCCACGGCTGTCCTTGGCCGGCAGCACGCTGCCCTGCGAGGCGAACCCAACCACCGGCTTCAGCTCGCCGCTGAACACCTTCTGCTTCAGTTCCTTGCCCAGCCGGCTGCCATCGGCGGCCAGCAGGTCCGGCGAGACCACCAGGCTGAATTCCTTGCCGGCCTCGACGAACGGGTAGCGCAGGGTCAGGCCGTCATCGGACAGCGTCCAGCTGCTGTCGTCGGTGCCGACCTTCTCCTCGAAGCGCACCAGCGTGTCGAAATCCTGGGTGCCGACCAGCGGGCGCGAGAACTCCAGCGCCAGCGACAGGCCGTCATTCTTCTGGTCCGGGTAGGCGCGCAGAAGGGTGAATTCCTTCACCTGCTCGGCCTTGGTGGTGATCGCCTCGCCACTGGCCTTGGGCAACTGCCCGCTGTCGTTGCGGCAGCCGGCCAGGCCCAGCAACAGGCCTCCTGCCAGTACCGCCGCCGCCCATCCCCACCGCTTCCGCCGTGCCGGACCGCTCATGTCGTCACTCCTTGATCGAGGTGGCCATTATAGGCAGGCCGCGTCAAGGTGTTGACGCGAATTCGGCAATCGCCCCGGGTGCGGGTGGTGCCGGCCGCTGGCCGGCAACCGGCATGGCAGGTTGGATGGGATTGCCGGCCAGCGGCCGGCACTACCGATCAAACTACCCCGGCAGGTACAGGTCCACGTAGTCGGTCACCGGCATCGCGGCCAGCGCCACCGGGTCCAGTGAAGCGGCCCAGATGCGCTGCTGCTGGGCGGTCGGGAAGCGGTGGGCCAGGTGCCGGCGGAACTTGTCCATCAGCAACGGAATGCCCTCCTCACGTCGGCGCGCGTGGCCCAGCGGGTATTCCACCAGTACCTCGGGCAGCTCAGTACCGTCGCTGAAGCGCACGCTCAGGCCGTTGGCGATGCTGCGCTTGCCCGGGTCCAGGTAATCGGCGCTGAGCTGCGGGTCCTCATTGCAGGCCATCTTCGCGCGCAGCGCATCAATGCGTGGATCGGCAGCAACGTCGTCCTCGTAATCCTCGGCCACCAACCGCCCGTGCAGCAACGCGATGGCGACCATGTACTGCACGCAGTGATCGCGGTCGGCCGGGTTATGCAACGGCCCCTGCTTGTCGATGATACGGATGCAGGCTTCCTGGGTGCGGATGGCGATGTGCGCGATGTCCTCGACCCGCCGTTCCATCGCGCGCAGCTGCTGGTGCAGCGTGACCGCCGCCTCCACTGCAGTCTGGCCGTGGAACTCGGCCGGGTAGCTGATCTTGAACAGCACGTTCTCCATCACATAGCTGCCCAGCGGTCGCCCCAGCGTCAGTGCCTGACCGTGCATGGATACGGCCTCGAAACCCCATGTCGGTGCACTCAATACGCTGGGGTAGCCCATCTCGCCGCTGGCTGCCATCAGCGCCAGACGCACGCCACGACTGGTCGCATCGCCAGCGGCCCAGCTCTTGCGCGAGCCGGTATTGGGCGCGTGACGGTAGGTTCGCAGCGCCTGGCCATCTATCCAGGCCAGCGACACTGCATTGAGCATGCGTTCGCGATCCAGCCCGAGCAGCTGCGAGACCACCGCGGTGGTGGCCACCTTGACCAGCACCACATGGTCCAGCCCGACGCGGTTGAAGGAATTCTGCAGCGCCAGCACGCCCTGGATCTCGTGCGCCTTGATCATCGCAAGCAGCACGTCGTGCACGGTCGGCGGCGGACGACGCAGGGCCTGCGCGTTGCGTCCCAGCCAGTCGCAAACAGCCAGGATGCCGCCGAGATTGTCGGAAGGATGGCCCCACTCGGCAGCCAGCCAGGTGTCGTTGAAATCCAGCCAGCGCACCATTGCGCCGAGGTTGAAGGCGGCCTGCACCGGGTCCAGCACGTAGTGCGTGCCCGGCACGCGCGCGCCGTTGACCACGCTGATGCCCGGCACCAGTGGACCGAGCAGCTTGCTGCAGGCCGGGAAGGCCAGCGCTTCCAGGCCGCAGCCCAGCGTGTCGAGCAGGCAGTAGTGCGCGGTCTGGAAGGCCAGAGGCGAGTCGATGCGGGCGTCGCGTACGTAATCGACGATGTCCACCAGCAGCGCATCCCACGCTGCACGCTCGTTGGATGGGGTGTGGCTGTCGGACATCGTCGATCTCCTCGTTGCGGTGCACGGTTGCCCGTGCACCATGCCAACCAAGGTTGGCATCTACCAAAGCAATCGATCTCTGCGGCCCGGTAGTCGCCAACCTTGGTTGGCGTTTACCAACGCATCACTCGGCCGGCACCCGCACCTTGCCTTCCATCAATACGCGGGCGCTGCGGCTCATGATGGCCTTGGTCACCGTCCACTGGCCGTCAACGAGACCTGCCTCCGCACCCACGCGCAACGTGCCCGAGGGATGACCGAACGTAACCGCTTCGCGTTCGCCGCCACCGGCGGCGCGATTGACCAGCGTGCCCGGAATCGCCGCGGCGGTACCGATCGCTACGGCGGCGGTACCCATCATTGCGTGATGCAGCTTGCCCATCGACAACGCGCGCGCATGCAGGTCGATGGCCGACGCCGGAATCGCCTTGCCACTGGACGACACGTAGTCCTGAGCCGGTGCAACGAATGCCACCTTCGGCGTGTGCTGGCGGGTCGCGGCGTCTTCCAGTTTCGGGATCAGGCCCATGCGCAGCGCGCCGTAAGCACGAATGGCCTCGAATTTCTGCAGAGCCGCCTTGTCTTCGTTGATTGCAGGCTGCAGCTCGGTGCCGGTGTAGCCCAGGTCGGCCGCATTGAGGAAGATGGTCGGAATGCCGGCCGTGATCATGGTCACCTCGAAGCTGCCCACGCCGGGCACCTCCAGGGTATCGACGAGATTGCCGGTCGGGAACATCGCGCCCGCATCGCCGTCATCGGAAGGATCGATGAATTCCAGCTGGATCTCGGCCGCCGGGAAGGTCACGCCATCCAGCTCGAAATCGCCGGTCTCCTGCACTTCGCCATCGCGCATCGGCACGTGGGCGATGATGGTCTTGCCGATGTTGGCCTGCCAGATGCGTACGGTGCACAGGCCATCGCGCGGCACGCGGGCGGGATCGATCAGGCCATTGGCAATCGCGAACGGGCCGACCGCGGTGCTGAGGTTGCCGCAGTTGCCGCTCCAGTCGACGAAGGCGGTGTCGATCGAGACCTGGCCGTACAGGTAGTCCACGTCGTGGTCCGGCACCGAGGCGGTGGAGATGATCACGCACTTGCTGGTGCTGGAGGTGGCGCCGCCCATGCCATCGGTCTGCTTGCCATATGGATCGGGCGAGCCGATCACGCGCATCAGCAGCGCATCGCGTGCGGCACCTGGCACCTGCGCGGCTTCCGGCAGGTCCTGCAGGCGGAAGAACACGCCCTTGCTGGTGCCACCACGCATGTAGGTGGCGGGAATACGGAGTTGCGGGAGGAAGGTCATGGATGTGTTCCTTGCAAAGAAAGACGGCCCGTTGCCGGGCCGTCGGATGTCTTACGCCACCTTGGCGCCTTCCAGGAAGTCCTGGGCGAAGCGCTGCAGCACGCCGCCGGCCTCGTAGATCGCCACTTCCTCGTCGCTGTCCAGGCGGCAGGTGACCGGCACGATCACGTCCTGGCCGTCGCGGCGGTGGATGACCAGGGTCAGCTCGGCACGCGGGGTACGCTCGCCGATCACGTCAAAGGTCTCGGTACCGTCGATGCCCAGGGTCAGGCGGGTGGTGCCCGGCTTGAACTCCAGCGGCAGCACACCCATGCCGATCAGGTTGGTGCGGTGGATGCGTTCAAAGCCTTCGGCCACGATCGCTTCCACACCTGCCAGACGCACGCCCTTGGCGGCCCAGTCACGCGAGCTGCCCTGGCCGTAGTCGGCACCGGCGATGATGATCAGCGGCTGCTTGCGCTCCATGTAGGTCTCGATCGCTTCCCACATGCGCATCACCTTGCCTTCCGGCTCCACGCGCGCCAGCGAACCCTGCTTCACGCTGCCATCGTCGTTGCGCACCATTTCGTTGAACAGCTTCGGGTTGGCGAAGGTGGCGCGCTGTGCGGTCAGGTGGTCACCGCGGTGGGTAGCGTAGGAATTGAAGTCCTCTTCCGGCAGGCCCATCTTCGCCAGGTATTCGCCGGCGGCACTGGACGCCAGGATCGCGTTGGACGGCGACAGGTGATCGGTGGTGATGTTGTCCGGCAGCACCGCCAGCGCCCGCATGCCTGCCAGTGTGCGCTCACCGGCCAGTGCACCCTCCCAGTAGGGCGGGCGGCGGATGTAGGTGCTCTGCGGGCGCCAGTCGTACAGCGGGCTGACTGCGGCACCGTTCTCCACGCGCACGTTGAACATCGGGTTGTAGACCTTGCGGAACTGCTCAGGCTTCACCGAGGCCTTCACCACCGCGTCGATCTCGGCATCGCTCGGCCAGATATCCTTCAGGCGCACCTCGTTGCCATCGGCGTCCACGCCCAGCACGTCCTTCTCGATATCAAAGCGAACGGTGCCGGCGATGGCATAGGCGATCACCAGCGGCGGCGAGGCCAGGAAGGCCTGCTTGGCGTACGGGTGGATGCGGCCATCGAAATTGCGGTTGCCCGACAGCACGGCCGTGGCGTACAGGTCACGGTCGATGATTTCCTGCTGGATCTTCGGGTCCAGCGCACCGCTCATGCCGTTGCAGGTCGTGCAGGCGAAGGCGACGATGCCGAAACCGAGCTGCTCCAGGTCAGGCAGCAGGCCGGACTCTTCCAGGTACAGCTGCACCGCCTTCGAGCCGGGCGCCAACGAGGACTTCACCCACGGCTTGCGCAGCAGGCCACGTTCGTTGGCCTTGCGCGCCAACAGTGCTGCGGCGATCACGTTGCGCGGGTTGGAGGTGTTGGTGCAGCTGGTGATGGCGGCGATGATCACCGCGCCATCGGGCATCAGGCCCTGTGCCTGCTCGGCCTTGCCCGCTGCCAGCTTGGCCTCGTCGGCGATGCCGCGCTCGGCCAGCTCGGCGGTCGCCACGCGCTTGTGGGGGTTGGACGGGCCGGCCATGTTGCGCACTACGCTGGACAGGTCGAAGCGCAGCACGCGCTCGTACTGCGCGGTGGCCAGGTCGTCAGCCCACAGGCCAGTGGTGCGGGCGTAGTTCTCCACCAGCGCCACCTGCGATTCCTCGCGGCCGGTCAGGCGCAGGTAATCGATGGTCTGCCCGTCGATGTAGAACATCGCGGCGGTCGCGCCGTATTCGGGGCACATGTTGGAGATGGTGGCGCGGTCACCGATGGTCAGTGCCGCCGCCCCCTCGCCGAAGAATTCAAGGTACGCGCCGACCACGCGCTCCCTGCGCAGGAATTCGGTCAGCGCCAGCACCACGTCGGTGGCGGTGATGCCCGGCTGCGGCCTGCCGGTCAGCTCGACGCCGATGATGTCCGGCAGCCGCATCCACGAGGCACGACCGAGCATCACGTTCTCCGCTTCCAGGCCGCCCACACCAATGGCGATCACACCCAGCGCATCCACGTGCGGGGTGTGGCTGTCGGTGCCCACGCAGGTGTCGGGGAAGGCCACGCCGTCCTGCACGTAGATCACCGGCGACATCTTCTCCAGGTTGATCTGGTGCATGATGCCGTTGCCCGGCGGAATCACGTCCACGTTCTGGAACGCCTGCTTGGTCCAGTCGATGAAGTGGAAACGGTCTTCGTTGCGGCGATCCTCGATGGCGCGGTTCTTCTCGAAGGCCTGCGGATCGTAGCCACCGCATTCCACCGCCAGCGAGTGATCGACGATCAACTGCACCGGCACCACCGGATTGACCTTGGCCGGGTCACCGCCCTTGTCAGCGATCGCATCACGCAGGCCGGCCAGGTCCACCAGAGCAGTCTGGCCGAGGATGTCGTGGCACACCACGCGTGCCGGGAACCACGGGAAGTCGAGGTCGCGACGGCGCTCGATCAGCTGCTTCAGCGAATCGCCGAGCGTGGCCGGATCGCAGCGGCGCACCAGGTTCTCGGCCAGCACGCGCGAGGTGTACGGCAGAGTGGCATAGGCGCCGGGCTGGATCGCATCGACGGCGGCGCGCGCGTCGAAATAGTCCAGCGCGCTGCCGGGGAGGTTCTTGCGGTAATCGGTATTCATGGGCTGGCGGAATGCTTGGGGCGGGCCGGGTGCCGGCGGTGCGGCGGCGAAAGCATCCGGCCGGCACGCGGCCGGCCGGATGAGTACAGCAGGTGGATCAGACGCGCTTGTCGATGGCGACGAAGTCGCGGTCTTCCGGACCGATGTAATTGGCGCTCGGGCGGATGATCTTGCCGTCGATGCGCTGCTCGATGATGTGCGCGCTCCAGCCGGCGGTGCGGGCGATCACGAACAACGGAGTGAACATCGCGGTCGGCACGCCCATCATGTGGTAGCTGACCGCACTGAACCAGTCCAGGTTCGGGAACATCTTCTTGATGTCCCACATCACCGATTCCAGGCGCTCGGCGATGTCGTACATCTTCATGCTCGACTGCTCTTCGGACAGCTCGCGGGCCACGTCCTTGATCACCTTGTTGCGCGGATCGGACACGGTATAGACCGGGTGGCCGAAGCCGATCACCACTTCCTTGCGCTCGACGCGGGCCTTGATGTCTTCCTCGGCTTCATCCGGGTTGTCGTAGCGCTTCTGCACTTCGAACGCCACTTCGTTGGCACCGCCATGCTTGGGACCGCGCAGCGCGCCGATGCCACCGCAGATCGCGCTGTACATGTCGCTGCCGGTGCCGGCGATGACGCGGCAGGTGAACGTCGAGGCGTTGAACTCGTGCTCGGCGTACAGGATCAGCGAGGTGTGCATCGCCTTCACCCACGAGTCCTGCGGCTTCTCGCCGTGCAGCAGGTGCAGGAAGTGGCCACCGATCGAGTCATCGTCGGTCTCCACGTCGATGGCACGGCCGTTGTGGCTCCAGTGGTACCAGTACAGCAGCATCGAGCCGAGGCAGGCCATCAGCTTGTCGGCAATGTCGCGCGCGCCCGGGTGGTTGTGGTCGTCCTTCTCCGGCGCCACGCAGCCGAGCACGGAGACACCAGTGCGCATCACGTCCATCGGGTGTGCCGACGGCGGCAGTTCTTCCAGCGCGGCCTTCACCGCGGCCGGAATGCCACGCAGCGACTTCAGCTTGGCCTTGTACGAAACCAGCTCGGCGCGGGTCGGCAGCTTGCCGTGCACCAGCAGGTAGGCGATTTCCTCGAATTCGCTGGTGTTGGCCAGGTCCAGGATGTCATAGCCACGGTAGTGCAGGTCGTTGCCGCTGCGGCCCACGCTGCACAGCGCGGTGTTGCCGGCAGCGGTGCCGGACAGGGCGACGGACTTCTTCGGCTTGAAGGTGGGGGTTGCGGTCGTATCGTTCATGTTTCCCTCCGAAACTTGATGGTGCAGGGTACTGCTTATTTCTTGGCGGCGAACAGCGCATCGAGCTGCTGCTCGAAGGCGTGATAGCCGATGCGGTCGTACAGCTCTTCGCGGGTCTGCATGGTCTCCACCACGTTGCGCTGATGGCCATCGCGGCGCACCGCCTGGTACACGTTCTCGGCCGCCTTGTTGGCCGCGCGGAACGCCGACAGCGGGAACAGCTGGATGGCGACGCCGGCCGAGGCCAGTTCATCGCGACTGAACAGCGGGGTGGCACCGAATTCGGTGATGTTGGCCAGCACCGGCACCTTCACCGCATCCACGAAGCGGCGGTAGGTGTCCAGATCGTAGGCGGCCTCGGCGAAGATGCCGTCGGCACCGGCCTCGACGCAGGCGATGGCGCGCTCGATCGCCTTGTCCACGCCGTCCACCTGGATGGCATCGGTACGCGCGATCAGGAAGAAGTCCGGATCGGTCTTGGCATCGGCAGCGGCCTTCACACGGTCCACCATTTCGCCCTGCGAGACGATTTCCTTGCCCGGACGGTGACCGCAGCGCTTGGCGCCAACCTGGTCTTCGATGTGGCAGGCGGCCGCGCCTGCCTTGATCAGCGACTTCACGGTGCGCGCGATGTTGAACGCACTCGGGCCGAAGCCGGTGTCGATGTCGACCATCAGCGGCAGGTCGCAGACATCGGTGATGCGGCGCACGTCCACCAGCACGTCTTCCAGGGTGTTGATGCCCAGGTCCGGCAGGCCCAGCGAGCCGGCGGCAACACCGCCACCAGACAGGTAGATGGCGCGGAAGCCGGCGCGCTTGGCCAGCAGGGCGTGGTTGGCGTTGATCGCGCCGATCACCTGCAAGGGCGATTCGGCAGCCAGCGCCTCACGGAAGCGGGCACCGGCGGAGAAAGGGGCGGAAGCGGTCATGCGGCGATCCAGGTTGAAGTACGGGACAGAGGGCGCAAGCCCCGTGCCAAGCTGCAAGCCTTTGATTTCACAGACATGACCACCCCGCAACAGTGAAACATATGAAACATTGAAACGGATGTATCATGAAACATTCCGACCAATTGCTGCCGTCATGTACCTGCCCCGCACCCCGCTGCGCCACGCCGATGCCGACCCCGGCCGTCCGGTGATCTGGACCGTCAGCGTTTCGCGCCTGACCGGCCTGCTCGGCGACGTCATCCCCGAGTTCGACCGCCGTGCGCGCATCGAGCAGATCAACCTCGGCTTCGAGGAAGCCGTGGACGTGATCGGCAAACGGCTGCGCCGTGAGCATTGCGACGTAGTGATCGCCGGCGGCTCCAATGCCGCCTGGCTACGCGGGCGGCTGGAGCTGCCACTGGTGCCGATCCAGGCCAACGGCTTCGACCTGATGGAAGCGCTGGCCCGTGCCCGCCGCATAGCCAGCCGCATCGGCCTGGTCACCCACGCCAGCGACGTGCCGGTGTTCAGCAACTTCCAGCAGAGTTTCGGCCTGGATATCGAGCATCGCCGCTTCGTCACCCGCGAGGACGCGCGCGACTGCATCGCCGACCTGCGCGCCAACGGCATCGAGGTGATCGTCGGTACCGGCATGGCCATCGACCACGCCGAACAGGCCGGCTTGCCCGGCGTGCTGCTGTACTCCGCCGATTCGGTACGGCAGGCGTTCGAACACGCACTGGAGCTGACCCAGGCCTTGGCCCGCTCCGGTGGCAACCGCGCTGCCCCGCGCCCGCGCCCTGCAGCGCGTGCAGACGCGCCTGAACTGCTCGGCGACAGCGAGGCCATGGCACAGGTGCGCGCACAGATCGCGCTGTACGCCCCACATGACAGCACCGTACTGGTCACCGGCGAAACCGGCACCGGCAAGGAACTGGTCGCGCGCCAGCTGCACGCCGCCAGCGGTCGTCGCGGACGCTTCGTGGCGCTGAACTGCGGCGCGATCAGCGAATCGCTGCTGGAAGCGGAGCTGTTTGGCTACAGCGATGGCGCCTTCACCGGCGCACGTCGTGGCGGCCGCGTTGGCCTGGTCGAGGCCGCAGACGGCGGCACGCTGTTCCTGGATGAAATTGGTGAACTACCCCTGCCGCTGCAGACCCGCCTGCTGCGCGTGCTGGAAGAACGCGAGGTGCTGCGTGTCGGTGCCACCGAACCGACGCCGGTCGACCTGCGCGTGGTGGCCGCCACCCTGCAGTCGCTGGAGCAGCGCGCGGCGACCGGTAGTTTCCGTCGCGACCTCTACTACCGCCTGGCCGCGCTGCGGATTGCCCTGCCCTCGCTGCGGGCGAGGCGTTCGGACATCCCGCTGCTGGCACACCACTTCTTCCGCCAGCTGCGTGGCATCGACGCGCCATTGGATGAGGATGCACTGGCGGCGCTGAGCGCAGCCCAGTGGCCCGGAAACGTGCGCGAACTGCGCAATCTGGTGGATCGACTACGCATCCACTGGCAACCCGGTGAAGGGCTGATTGATGCCGCGCGACTGCTGCAGCTGGCGCCTGAGCTGGTTAAGGAAGGCGTCGCGGCACTGCCAGTGGAAAGCAACGGCAAGCGACCGCCGCGTGCGCAGCTGGAGGCGCTGCTGCAGGAACACCGCAATGACCGCGAAGGCATGGCACAGGCGCTGGGCGTCTCACGCACCACGCTGTGGCGGTGGCTGCGTGCGGAAGGTTTGTAGAGCCGAGCCCATGCTCGGCTGCTTCTGCAGGGACAACAGCCGAGCATGGGCTCGGCTCTACAGCAGCCCGGCACCGCCCTGACTTACGGATACAGCAGGCGCTTGCTCCAGCGCCCTTCGGCGCCGGCTTCATAGCACCAGCGTTCGTGCAGGCGGAACTGCGCGCCGTACCAGAACTCGATGCGGTCAGGCACCACGCGCAGGCCGCTCCAGCCGTCGGGGCGCGGCACGTCCTTGCCTTCGAAGCGCGCTTCGACCTCGGCCACGCGCGCATCGAATTCCTCGCGCGTTGCCAGCGTCTTCGACTGCTGCGAGGCCCACGCGCCGATCTGGCTCATGCGCGGGCGGCTGGCGAAATAGGCGTCGGCCTCAGCATCGGCGACCTGCTCGACACGGCCCTCGATGCGTACCTGGATGCCGGCCTCGCGCAGGCTGCGCCACAGGAACAACAGCGCGGCCTGCGGATTGGCCTGCAGCTCACGGCCCTTGTGGCTGTCCAGGTGGGTATAGAAGACGAAGCCGCGCTCGTCGAAGGCCTTCAGCAGCACGGTGCGCGCCGAGGGACGGCCCTGCGTATCGGCGGTCGCCACCGTCATCGCGTTCGGCTCGACCTCGCGGCTCTGCCTGGCCTCTTCGAACAGGGCGGCAAACGTGGACAGGGCTTCTGCGTACAGGTCGCTCATGATTGCGTTCTTCTCACACGGATTGGGCTATTGTGGCTGCATGGCCGCTGCTGCGTATATGCCCCAGGTGAAAGGATTCCCCGAAACATTGGCCGAACAGGTGCTGGACGATGCACTGGGCAGCGGCGCAGCAGTTCCAGTATTGGCGATCAGCGGCCTGCAGGGGAGCGGCAAATCGACGCTGGCCGCGCAGGTGGTGGCCCGCGCCCAGTCGCGCGGCCTGAACGCAGCCACGCTGTCCATCGATGATGTCTACCTCACCCGCGCACAGCGCCAACGGCTGGCCCGCCAGGTGCATCCGCTGCTGATCACGCGCGGCCCGCCGGGCACCCACGACCTGACGCTGGCCCACGCGGTGCTCGACGCCGTAACCGCACGCCAGCCTTTGGCGATGCCCCGCTTCGACAAGCTGGCCGACGAACGCGTGCACGAAGCGCAATGGCCGCGTATCGAGCAGCCCCTCGACCTGCTGGTGTTCGAAGGCTGGTTCCTGGGCACGCCGGCGCAGGATGACGCCGCGCTGGACAGCCCGTTGAACGCACTGGAGCGCGAAGCCGACGCCGATGGTCGCTGGCGGCGCTGGTGCAACCAGGTGCTGGCCCGCGACTACCCGGCGCTGTGGCAGCGCTGCGACCGCCTGTGGTTCCTGCAGCCGCCGGATTTCTCGGTGGTACCGCGCTGGCGCTGGCAGCAGGAGCAGAACCTGCAGGCCGCGCAGCCGGGCCGGCACGGCATGAGCCGGCCACAGCTGGAGCGCTTCGTGCAGTACTACGAGCGGGTCAGCCGCCAGGCGCTGCATGCCCTGCCCGCCCTGGCCGACCACGTGGTGGTGCTGGACGGCCAGCGACAGGTGCAGGACGTGCGCTGAGCGCGCCTATTCCACCAGGAAGGTCACCCGCAGGTTGACCCGCCATTCGGTGATTTCGCCGCTGCCATTGGTCACCACCTTGGTCTCGTTCACCCAGGCGCCCTGGATGCCCTTGACCGTCTCGGAGACCTTCTTCAGACCGCTGCGCACGGCGTCCTCCACGCTCTTCGGCGAGGAGGCGGTGATTTCGATGACCTTGGCGACCGTCATGGCCTGTACTCCGGTTGGCGCGGGAAACCCCGCAGGAACGCCTACCCTGACGTGAAGGACGTAAAGGCCGGGGCACGGAGGTGTTAGCATCAGAGGGCATGAATCCTGCTCCGAACCTGATCCTGATCGGCCCGATGGGCGCCGGCAAAACCTGCATCGGCCGCCGCCTGGCCGAGCGCTTCACGCTGGACTTCGTCGATGTCGACCAGGCCATCGTCGACGCCGCCGGCGCCAGCATCCCGACCATTTTCGAGCACGCCGGCGAAGCCGGCTTCCGCCACCATGAACGCCAGGCCCTGGCCCGTGTGCTGGAAGGCCGCGGCCAACTGGTCTCCACCGGCGGCGGAGCGGTGCTGGATCCGGACAACCGCGCATTGATTGCCCGGCGCGGCTTCGTGGTCTACCTGCGGGTCGGCGTGGCCGCGCAGCTGGAACGCCTGGCCCGCGACAAGGGCCGGCCGCTGCTGCAGCGCCCGGACCGCGAGCAGGTGCTGCATGATCTGGCCGCACAGCGCGACCCGCTGTACCGAGAACTGGCCGACCTCACGCTCGATACCGACCCGTATACCGCTGCCGACGCGACTGCCCAACTGGTAGTCAAGCTGGCCACGCAATGGCAGCGCCAGGACATGACCACATGACTTCCCCCGCCCTGCTGCAGGTCGCCGTTGGCGGCGATCGCCCCTACTCCATCACCATCGGCGCCGGTGCCCTGGCCGATGGCGCTGCACTGGTTTCACACGTGCGCGGCCGCCATGTGCTGCTGCTCAGCGACAGCGAAGTGGCTCCGCGCTATCTGGCGTCGGCCAAGCAGACGCTGTTGGCCGCACGCCCCGACCTGATCGTCGGCGAGCACGTGCTGGCCGCCGGCGAAGCCTCCAAGACGCTGGCCGAATTCGGCCGTGCGATCGAAGCGCTGGCTGCGCTCGGCGCCACCCGCGATGCCTGCGTGTTCGCGCTGGGCGGCGGCGTGGTCGGTGATCTCGCCGGCTTCGCCGCGGCCTGCTGGATGCGTGGCGTGGACTGCGTGCAGCTGCCCACCACCCTGCTGGCGATGGTCGATTCGTCAGTCGGTGGCAAGACTGCGGTCGACATTCCGGCCGGCAAGAACCTGGTCGGCGCCTTCCATCCGCCACGCGCGGTCATCGCCGATACCCGCGTACTGGCCACCCTGCCGCCGCGCGAGCTGCGTGCGGGCCTGGCCGAAGTGGTGAAGTACGGCGCGCTGGGTGATGCCGTGTTCTTCGAATGGCTGCAGCAGCATGCCGATGCGCTGCTGGCCGGCGAGGATGCTTCTCTGGCCGAAGCCATCGCGCGCAGCTGCCGGCACAAGGCCGCCATCGTCGAGCGCGATCCGTTCGAGAAGGGCGAACGTGCCCTGCTCAACCTCGGCCACACCTTCGGCCATGCCATCGAAACCGAGCAGGGCTACTCCGCGCCCGGCCGCGATGCGCTGAACCATGGCGAGGCAGTAGCGGTGGGCATGGTGCTGGCGGCGAAGCTGTCCACCGAGCTGGGCCTGGCCGACGATGCCGACCGCGTGCGCCTGCAGGCACTGCTGGAACGCCTGGGCCTGCCGGTGGCAATCCCGGCCGGGCTCGACCCGCAGGCCCTGCTCGGCCGCATGCGCCTGGACAAGAAGAACGTGGCCGGCCGCCTGCGCCTGGTGCTGTGGCGCGGTATGGGGCGTGCCGAAGTGGTGCCGGACGTGGATGAGGCGGCGGTGCTGAAGGTGCTGTCGGGCCGGTAGAGCCGAGATGCGCGAGGGGATTGCCGGCCAGCGGCCGGCACTACCGGGATGCGCGGGAGGATTGCCAGCCAGCAGCCGGCACGACCGGGCTGCGCGGCAGGATTGCCGGCCAGCAGCCGGCACGACCGGGCTGCGCGGCAGGATTGCCGGCCAGCGGCCGGCACGGCCGCGTTGCGGCCGGGGTCACTCTGGCCCCGCTACAATCGTCGGCATGCACGTCTACCTGCAACATCCCGACGCCGGCGCGCAGGCACCGCGCTTCCTGCGCCTGAGCCTGCAGCCGGACCTGTTCGGCGGCTGGGAACTGTTGCGCGAGAGCGGTCGCGTCGGTGGCCGCTCGCAGCTGCGGCGCGAGCTGTTCCTGCAGGCCGACGAAGCCCGCCATGCCTTCGAGAAGGCCCGCGATGCCGAACTGCATCGCGGTTTCCAGATCCTCTCGCACGGCGACTGACGCCGCTGCCAACTTTCGTCCAAGGAATGCCCATCGTGACCAGCCCTCTCCGCAACGATCGCCTGCTGCGCGCCCTGCGCCGCGAACCGGTGGACTGCACCCCTGTCTGGCTGATGCGCCAGGCCGGCCGCTACCTGCCGGAGTACCGCGCGACCCGGGCCAAGGCCGGCAGCTTCCTGGCCATGGCCAAGACCCCGGAGATTGCCTGCGAAGTCACCCTGCAGCCGCTGCGCCGCTTCCCGCTGGATGCGGCCATCCTGTTCTCGGACATCCTCACCATTCCCGATGCGATGGGCCTGGAGCTGTACTTCGTCGAAGGCGAAGGCCCGAAGTTCCGGCACCCGGTGCGCGACGAAGCCGCCATCGCCCGGCTGGCGGTGCCGGACATGGAACAGGACCTGGGCTACGTGATGGATGCGGTACGGCTGATCCGCCGCGAACTGGACGGCCAGGTGCCGCTGATCGGCTTCTCCGGCAGCCCGTGGACACTGGCCTGCTACATGGTGGAAGGCGGTGGCAGCAAGGACTTTGCGCGCATCAAGGCCATGGCACTGAACCACCCGCAGGCCCTGCACCGCCTGCTGGAGGTCACCACCGACGCCGTGATCGCCTATCTCGGCGCGCAGCGCGCGGCCGGTGCACAGGCGCTGCAGGTGTTCGACACCTGGGGTGGCGTACTGTCGCCGTCGATGTACCGCGAGTTCTCGCTGCGCTACCTGCAGCGCATCGCCGAGGAGCTGGAGCGCGGCGAAGGCAGCGAGCGCACGCCGCTGATCCTGTTCGGCAAAGGCACCGGCCTGCACCTGGAAGCGCTGTCGCACACCGGTGCCGATGCGCTGGGCCTGGACTGGACGCTGGACCTGGACGAGGCACTGCGCCGCACTGGTGGCCGCGTCGCCCTGCAGGGCAACCTCGACCCGACCACGCTGTACGCCTCGCCGGATGCGATCGCCGCGGCCGCCGCACGCGTGCTCGACACCTATGCCGCCGGCAACGGCGGCTCGCGCGAGGGCCATGTGTTCAACCTTGGCCACGGCATGTCGCCGGACATGGACCCGGCACACGTCCAGGTGCTGGTCGACGCGGTGCACGCGCACAGCCAGCGCTGAGCATTCCGCAGGCCATCACGGCGCGACCTTGATCGCGCCGTGACCCGCAGTGCGCGATCATGGCGGCCCCCACGCTGCACCGGCCGCACGCCATGCCTACATCGTCATCGACCTACAACCGCCACCGTCCCCTGCTGTGGCTGGTGTCCCTGGCGATCTTCATGCAGATGCTGGACTCGACCATCGTCAACACGGCGTTGCCGGCGATGGCGGCCAGCCTGGGCGAGAGCCCGCTGCAGATGCAGTCGGTGGTGTTCAGCTATGCGCTGGCGGTGGCCACCTTCATTCCCGCCTCGGGCTGGATTGCCGACCGCTATGGCACCCGGCGCACCTTCCTGGTGGCGATCATCCTGTTCACCCTCGGCTCGCTGGCCTGCGCGTTGGCCCAGCACCTGCACCAGCTGGTCGGTGCGCGCGTGCTGCAGGGCATCGGCGGTGCGATGCTGCTGCCGGTCGGCCGGCTGGCGGTGATGCGGTCGGTGCCACGCGAGGATTTCCTGCGCGCGATGAGCTTCATCGCCATCCCCGCGCTGGTTGGCCCGCTGATCGGCCCCACGCTGGGCGGCTGGCTGGTCGAGATCGCCTCATGGCACTGGGTGTTCCTGATCAACCTGCCGATCGGCGTGATCGGTTTCATCGCCGCGATGAAGATCATGCCCGACCACTACGCCAGCCATCGCACCCGCTTCGACCTGCGTGGCTACATCATGCTGGCCTTCGCGATGGTGGTGCTGTCGCTGGCGCTGGACGGCATCTCCGGCCTGGGTACGCCACATGCGCTGGTGATGCTGATGACCGTGGCCGGCCTGGCTGCGCTGGTGGGTTACTGGCTGCACGCCGCCAACTCCACCGCGCCGTTGTTCTCGCTGGCCCTGTTCCGCGTGCCCAGCTACCGCATCGGCATCCTCGGCAACCTGTTCTCGCGCATCGGCAGCAGCGCCATGCCGATGCTGATCCCGTTGCTGTTGCAGGTCGGCCTGGGCCTGGGCCCGATGAACGCCGGCCTGATGATGGTGCCGGTGGCGGCGGCCGGCATGGTGTCGAAGAAGCTGGCGGTAAAGCTGGTCGAGCGCTACGGCTACCGCCGCGTACTGATGGTCAACACCGTGCTGGTGGGCCTGGCGATGGCCAGCTTCATCCTGATGACACCGGGCCAGCACCTGGCCTGGCGCCTGCTGCAGCTGGCGTTCTTCGGTGCGGTCAATTCGCTGCAGTTCACCGTGATGAACACCGTAACCCTGCGCGACCTGGACCGCGAGTTCGCCAGTTCCGGCAACAGCCTGCTGTCGATGGTGATGATGCTCGCCGCCGGTTTCGGTGCTGCGGCGGCCGGCAGCCTGCTGGCCGCGTTCGGCAACCACCTGGACAGCAACAGCGCGACCGCCGCGCTGCATGCCACGTTCCTTTGTGTGGGCGCGATCACCCTGACCTCGACGATGATCTTCTGGCAGCTGCCGGATACCAAGCCGGAGCCACGGCAGGTCGAGCACGTCGCGGAGTGAGGGTGGTTCGGCAGGGCCTGCGGCCCTGCACCCGCGGTAGTGCCGGCCGCTGGCCGGCAACAGCAACAGCCAAAGCGGCATTCCGTGGGTTGGCGGGGCGGTGTCGCAGCGCGGGGACGCCGCAAGTACGTCCCTGTAGGCTTGGCAGCCGCATCCATGCGGCTGACTGATCTGGCCCCCTGAAAACGGACGCCATGAAGCCGTTTCAGGCGGCAGCCCGGAGCTGCCGGGCGTAGTTGTTAGGCGAGTGGTAGCCCAGCGCCGAGTGTAGCCGGGCTGGATTGTAGAAGCCGTGGATGTAAGCAGC
>NZ_JCAFTG010000016.1:0-67302 GCF_059370035.1 Stenotrophomonas sp. YJH_SMC_37 | reverse complement strand
TTTTGCTTCGGCCGTTGCCGTTGCCGTTGCCTCTGCGGGTGCAGGGCGCAGCCCTGCAGCCCCCCTTCCCTGAGCATTCCACGCAGTGGTTTGAGCGCCGCGCACACGCCAGCCACGGCACGCTAGGCCAACGGAACCGCCCGTCATCCACCGAGACCCCTCATGACCCTGCGTCGCCTGCCACTGCACGCCACCCTGCTGCTGGCCCTGTCCTCGTTGCCACTGGCCGCCCTGGCCGAAGCCACCTCGCCCGCCCCCACCCGGCAGGTGCCCGGCGTCTACCACCAGCGCGTCGGTGCGCTGCAGGTCACCGCCCTGTTCGATGGCGTGGTCGCGCTGGGCCGGCAGGAAGTGGTGGACGTGCCGCCGACGCTGGTCAGCCGCCTGTTGGAAGGCCGCTACGTGCCCGAAGACAAGAAGGGCCTGCAGACCGCGATCAACGCCTTCCTGGTGCGCCAGGGCAACCACCTGACCCTGGTCGATACCGGCACCGCGCAGTGCTTCGGCCCCGGCCTGGGCCAGGTGCTGGGCAACCTGCGCGCCTCCGGCGTGGACCCGGCCGAGGTGGATGAGGTGCTGCTGACCCACGCCCATCCGGACCACCTGTGCGGCGTACTCGACGCGCAGGGCAAGCCGGCCTACCCCAATGCCACGGTGTGGCTGTCCAGGGCCGATGCCGATTACTGGCTCAACCCGGCCAGCGAGGCCACCGCGCCGAAGGGCGTGCGCTTCGCCTTCCCGCTGGCACGCAACGCGGTGGCGCCGTATCAGGCCAGCGGCCACCTGCGCACCTTCAGCCCCGGCGATGCCCTGCCCGGCGGCGCGGTGGCGATGGACACCCATGGCCACACCCCCGGCCATGTCTCCTACCGGTTCGACAGCCAGGGCCAGTCACTGCTGGTATGGGGCGATGTGCTGCACTTCCACGCGGTGCAGTTCGCGCATCCGGAAGCGGCATTTGAGGCCGATTCGGACCGCAAGGCGGCCACCGCCAGCCGTCGCAGTCTGCTGCAGCAGGCCACGGCCAATGGTTGGTGGGTGGCTGGTGCACATCTACCGTTCCCCGGCCTGGGCCATGTGCGCAGCGAAGGCCAGACCTACGCCTGGGTGCCGGCGGAGTATTCGCCGTTGAAATGACCCGTGTAGAGCCGAGCCCATGCTCGGCTACCGCGCTCAGCGTGCCGGGATTCCACAGCCGAGCGTAGGCTCGGCTCTACAGGAAGGCAGGGGATGCCTTACTCCAGCCCCAGCCAGCCGCCGATCACGCCGCGGGCTTCGTCCACGCCGGTACGGTCTTCGCCGGAGAACACCTGCACGCTGACGCTGTCACCGTAAGCCGATTGCAGCTCCTTGCGCACCTTCTGCAGGGACTGCATCTGCTGGCTGCGGCTGAGCTTGTCGGCCTTGGTCAGCAACGCGTGCGCCGGCAGGCCACGCTGCACGGCATAGGACAGCATCTGCCGGTCGTAGTCCTTCAGGGGGTGGCGGATGTCCATCACCACCACCAGGCCCTTCAGGGCTTCGCGGGTGCGGAAATACCGGTCAATGAAGGCCTGCCAATGCGCCTGCAGGTCCAGCGGCACCTTGGCGTAGCCGTAACCGGGCAGGTCGACCAGATGCGCTTCCGGGGTGACCTGGAAGAACACCAGCTGCTGGGTGCGGCCGGGCGTCTTGGAGACGCGGGCCAGCGCGTTCTGGCGGGTCAGCGCGTTGAGCGCACTGGACTTGCCGGCGTTGGAGCGGCCGGCGAAGGCCACTTCGGCGCCTTCGTCAGGCGGCAGCTGCCGCACGTTGTGGGCCGAAAGGTGGTAACGGGCGCGTTCGATGAGCAATGACATGTGCCTAGGATCGCATGTTGCGGCGCCGCGCGCCCGTGCCGGCGGCCGCTGCGGCCATTTTGCTGCACTGCTGCGTTGACCGTGCGCGGAAACGGCGTTGATAATCCGGGCGATGCCGGCGGCCGCCGCCCGGCCCGGTCCATACGGAGCTTCAGCATGCGCCACGCTCGCGTTCTTGCCGTATCCGCCCTTGCCACTGCTGTAGTCGTTGCCGCTGCTGCGTTCGCGCAGACCACGTTGACCCCGCTGCCCGACAACGGGCCGATCAATACCGCCTCGCTGGAGGTGGATTTCAGCAAGACCCACTGGGGCGATGCCAAGGCCGGCCAGGCCAAGGCCTCGGCCTGCGCGGCCTGTCATGGCGTCGACGGCAATTCCACGGTGGAGATGTATCCGTCCATTGCCGGCCAGAGCGAACGCTACGTGGCCCAGCAGATGGCGCTGATCGCCAATGGCCAGCGCAGTTCCGGCGCAGCAGTGGCGATGGTGCCGTTCGTGCAGAACCTCACCCCGCAGGACATGCGTGATATCGGCGCCTACTTCGCCACGCAGAAAGCCAACGCCGGCATCGCCGATGACACGGCGGTCACCGAGGGCCCCTACAAGGGCATGAAGTTCTACGAGATCGGCCAGCAGCTGTACCGCGGCGGCGATGCCAAGCGCGGCCTGCCGGCCTGCATGGCCTGCCATGGCCCCAGCGGTGCCGGCAATCCCGGCCCGGCCTATCCGCATCTCGGTGGCCAGCACGCCAGCTATGTCGCGCGCCGCCTGCAGGAGTACCAGGCCGGCCAGACCAACGAGACCGACAAGGCACACTTCCAGATCATGGCCACGGTCGCGCAGAAGCTGAGCGAGCAGGAGGTGCAGGCGCTGTCGAGCTACCTGCAGGGCCTGCACAACAAGGCCGACGACGTGGCCGCTGCAGCCACGCCGACGCAACCGGCTGCCGCCCCCTGACCACCACTGGTCGGCCCGGGCCGCCACGTCGGCCCACGGCTGCGGTATGTTCCTTCACGCCGGCGGCTGCGCCGGCGTTGCTTTTTTCAACGGAGATGCGTGTCGATGAGGTTGATTTCCCGCCTGCTGTTGTCCGTGCTGGTACTGCTGCCGCTGGCAGCCTGCGCCGCCACCCCCGCCAATGCCCCGCTGGTCGAGGGCAAAGACTACGAGCGCATCGCGCAGCCGGGCCCGTTCCAGCCGTTGGCCGGCAAGATCGAGGTGGTCGAGGTCTTCGGCTACACCTGCCCGCATTGCGCCCACTTTGAACCGCAACTGGAAGCCTGGGCGGCCAAGCTGCCGGCCGACGTGCGCTTCACCCCGGTCCCGGCCGCCTTCGGTGGCGCCTGGGATGCATGGGCCCTGGCCTACTACGCCGCCGACGAAGTCGGCGTGGCCAAGCGCAGCCACGCGGCGGTCTTCAAGGCCCTGCACCAGGATGGCTCGCTGCCGATGCAGAACGTTTCGGCCGATGAGCTTGCCACCTTCTACAAGGCCTACGGGGTGACCCCGGACCGTTATCTGCAGGCCCTGCGCGGCGATGCCGTACAGAAGAAGGTCGATGCCGCCCGCGCGTTCGCCCAGCGCACCAGGATCCCGGGTACCCCGGCGCTGATCATCAATGGCCAGTATCTGGTGCGCGGCAACAGCTTCGACGACCAGCTGCGCATCGCCTCGGCCCTGATCGCCCAGGCCCGCGCCGCCCGCGGCCGCTGAACCAACACACACCATCGACACGGCGCTGTCGCCGCCGCATGTCATCATTTCCCCCTGGCTGGCGCCTGGCGCCGGCCCCCACCTTTCCAGATGCTGGAGACGTTTCCATGAAGATCCGTTACGCCCTCGCCCTCGCAGCGCTGCTGCCGATCCTGGCGGCCTGCAAGGCCGACGACGGCAGCACCAACACCACCGCGGCGCCGGCCGAACCGGCTGCAGCTCCGGCGGCCACCGAACCGGCCGCTCCGGCCGCGGGCAGCGAAGGCACCGCTCCGGCGGCCGCCGAAGGCGAAAAGGCCCCGGCCGAAGCCGCCCCCGCCGCGGCGCCGGCCCCGACCACCGCCGCGCTGACCGGCCCGGCCCCGGTGGAAGGCGCCGATTACCAGGTGATCCCGAACGGCCAGCCGTTCCAGCCGGCTGCCGGCAAGATCGAAGTGACCGAGATCTTCGGCTACGTCTGCCCGGCCTGCGCCGCATTCCAGCCGCTGGTCGGCCCGTGGAAGGCCGGCCTGCCCAGCGACGTGAACTTCGTCTACGTGCCGGCCATGTTCGGCGGCACCTGGGATGACTACGCCCGTGCCTTCTACGCCGCGCAGACCCTGGGCGTGCAGGAAAAGACCCACGAAGCGCTGTACGCCGCCATCCACTCGCAGAAGACCCTGAAGGGCGAGCGCGGCCGTGACTCGGTGGAAGACATCGCCAAGTTCTACGCCGCCTACGGCGTCGATCCGAAGCAGTTCGCCGCCACCATGGGCAGCTTCGCGGTGAATGCCAAGACCAACTCGGCCAAGCAGTTCGCCCAGCGCAGCCAGATCAGCGGCACCCCGTCGATCATCGTCAACGGCAAGTACCTGGTGAAGGGCAAGAGCTTCCCGGACATGCTGCGCATTGCCGACCACCTGATCGCCCGCGAACGCGGTGCGGCCCAGGCTCACTGATCCAAAGGACGTTGTTCCCGGCCGTGAATTCCCCCCGCACACGGACCCTGCGTTTGCTGACGGCCAACATCCAGGCCGGCTCAAGTACCCGCCGCTACAGCGACTATGTGACCCGCAGCTGGTCACATGCGCTGCCGGCGGGTCGCAAGCGCAGCAGCCTGGACGCGATCGCCACGCTGGCGCGCGACCATGACATCGTCGGCCTGCAGGAGGCCGACCCGGGCAGCCTGCGTTCGGGCTTCACCAACCAGACCCACTACCTGGCCCAACGCGCCGGCTTCAACTACTGGAGTCACCAGCCGAACCGGCGCATGGGCGGGGTCGCATCCAGCGCCAATGGCCTGCTGAGCAAGCTGGAACCGGTTGAAGTGCAGGATCACGCCCTGCCCGGCCGCATCGGCGGGCGCGGCGTGCTGCTGGCCAAGTTCGGCGACGGTACCGACGGCCTGGCGGTGGCGGTGGCGCATCTGTCATTGGGTGCGGGATCGCGGATGTCGCAGCTGGGCTTCATCGCCGAACTGCTGTCCGACCACCCCAACGCGGTGCTGATGGGCGACTTCAACTGCCTGGCAGAACGCCCGGAAATGCAGGTGCTGTACCAGAAGACCCGGCTGCAGCCGCCCGGCTGCATCGTGCCGACCTTCCCCAGCTGGCGCCCCGACCGCGCCATCGACCACATCCTGGTCAGCAGTGGCCTGCAGACTCGTACCGTGGAAGCCGTACCAGCCGCGTTCTCCGATCACCTCGCCCTGGCGATGCAGATCGACGTCCCGGCCGACGCCCTGCGCTGACTCGCCGTTACGGTAGGTGCGGACCGTTGGTCCGCACGCTCTGCGACGGGCGCCGCCCGGCGCCCCCTAAATCGGGGCATAAACGACTTAATCCCCTCCGTCCCCTTTTTTTCAGGCGGTGACGGGTGCCTTCAACCGCCGCGCGGTCATCGTGCTGCCCACCGAGGCCAGCACCGTGCAACCGATCGCCAGCCACTGCAATCCATGCAGGTGCTCGTGCAGCAGCAGCATCGCCCACAGCGCGGCCACGGCCGGCTCCATGCTGATCAGGATGCCAAAGGTCTCCTTCGGCAGGCGCTTGAGCGCCATCATTTCCAGCGACATCGGGATCGCGCTGGACACCAGTGCCACCAGCAGGCCCGCCGCCAGGATCTTCGGGTCGAGCAGCGCGGCACCGGCATGCACCACGCCCACCGGTACCACCACCAGAGACGCCGCCAGCAGCCCCAGCGAGACCGAGTGCCCGGCATGCAGATGACCGGCACGCTTGCCGAACACGATGTACAGGCCCCAGCAGGCCGCAGCGCCCGTCGCGTACAGCACACCGGCCGGGTCCAGCGCGGGGCCACCGCCGATCGGCAGGAGCAACAGCAGCCCCACCGCCGCGCAGCCTACCCAGAGGAGATCGATCGGGCGTCGTGATGACAGCATCGCCACCGTCAGCGGCCCGGTGAACTCGATGGCCACCGCGATGCCGAAGGGAATCGTGCGCAGGGCCATGTAGAACAGCAGGTTCATCAGGCCCAGGGTGAGCCCGTAGCGCAGGATGGTGATCGCATCCACGCAGCTGGTCTTCCAGCGCCATGGCCGCCAGAACAGCAGCAGCAACAGGGCCGAGAAGCCCACACGCAGCGCGCTGGTGCCCTGGGCGCCGATCAGCGGGAACAGGTGTTTTGCGTAGGAGGTGCCGATGGCCAGCGAGGTGACCGAGCCGAGCACCGCCAGCGCCGGCAACATCGGCGCAAGTCGTGAGGTCTGCATGCGCAAAGTCTATTGCGCCAGCGCCGAGCACTTGGCTCAATTGACAGCCCGTTCGTGCAACTTCTGCTCGCCATGGCCACCGCCCCCGTGCTCGACAGCTTCGACCGCGCCATCCTCGACCTGCTGCAGCGGGACAACACCCTGCCGCAGCGCGAGATCGCCGAGACCGTGCACCTGTCCACCCCGGCCGTGCAACGCCGGATCAAACGCCTGCAGGACAGCGGTGTGATCTCGGCCAACGTGGCGGTAGTCGCCGCAGCCAAGGTCGGGCGACCGCTGACCATCATCGTCGAAGTGCGCGTGGTCAGCGAGCAGCGTGATCACGTGGCGCCGTTCAAGCGCCGCGTGCAGGACGACCCGGCGGTGCAGCAGTGCTACTCGATCACCGGCGACGGCGATTTCCTGCTGCTGGTGTCGGCCGCGTCGATGGAGGAGTACGAGGCGATCACCGAGCGGTTGTTCGGCGGCGATGACAACATCGAGCGCTTCCGCACCTCGGTAGCACTGGGAACGTTGAAGCGCAGTTTCAAAGTGCCGCTGGCCCCGGTTCTGTAGCGCTGAGCCATGCTCGACTGCGCTTTGA
This sequence comes from Stenotrophomonas sp. YJH_SMC_37, assembly GCF_059370035.1. Taxonomy (NCBI): domain Bacteria; kingdom Pseudomonadati; phylum Pseudomonadota; class Gammaproteobacteria; order Lysobacterales; family Lysobacteraceae; genus Stenotrophomonas; species Stenotrophomonas sp. YJH_SMC_37. The sequence goes on along the minus strand of NZ_JCAFTG010000016.1, from coordinate 60,458 downwards.
CCGCAAAGTAACAGCCGCCGAGCATGGCTCGGCGCTACAGTCGGAGACCATGAACACATCGCCCTCCCACGCCCACCGCCTGCGCCGCTGGTTGCTGCGCGGCCTGTGGCTGGCCATTGCCGTCGTTGCGATGATGGCGTTGTGGAACAGTCCTTGGGCCGCCGCACCGAAGATGCTGTGGACACTCGCGCGGATGCCGCCGGCCACGCAACTGCCGGTGCCAGTGGACGGCGTGCGGCCACGCCAGATCGCCAACACCTTCGGCGCACCACGTGGCCGTGACCGCTCCCACGCCGGCATCGACATCTTCGCCAAGCGCGGCACCGCGGTGCGCAGCGTCACTGCCGGCGTCATCGCGGACGTCAGCGAGCGCGGCCTCGGTGGCCGCCAGGTCTGGGTGATCGGGCCCGGGCGTGAACGTTACTACTACGCCCATCTGGACGACTGGGCCGAGGGCCTGGCGCGCGGCCAGGTGGTCCAGGCCGGCGACCTGCTCGGGCATGTAGGCGACAGCGGCAATGCCAAGGGCACGCCGCCCCACCTGCACTGGGGCATCTACGGCGCCGATGGCGCGCGCGATCCGCTGCCGCTGCTGCGCTGAACCCAATGCGCTGCGTCGCGGCCCGCGTGAGTGCCTACCTCGTTCATGATTTGTAAATAGGAATAGTTCGTATTACCATTTCTTGCGTTTCCGGTGGTGCCAGGACGGCCTGCCCGCCCGTTTCCCCCCGTAGCGCCTCGCCTTCTGGATGCCGGCCGAGCGCGCGTGCTCGTCCAGGACCCCCATGACCCGTTCCGCCTTCCGTATCCCGCAGCCGCAGCGGCTGTCCGTTGCCGTACTCGTTGCACTCTGCGCCCTGGCCCCGGCCCCGGCCGCCTTCGCCGACACCGCCGCCGACCCGACCACATTGGACAAGGTAGTGGTCAAGGGCGAACGCGCCGAAGGCTATTCGGTGCGCCGAACCTCGGCCGGTACCCGCTTCGACCTGGCACCGCGCGAGATCCCGCAGTCGCTCAGCATCATCAGCCACCAGCGCATCGAAGATCAGAACCTGGACGACATCATCGACGTGCTGGCCAACACCACCGGCGTGACCAGTACCCAGTCCGACAGCGAGCGCACCGAGTTCTACGCACGTGGGTTCTACATCGACGCCTACCAGTTCGATGGCCTGCCCACGCAGATGGTGCAGAACTGGAGCTACGGTGATTCCGGCCTGGACCTTGCGCTGTACGACCGCGTGGAAGTGGTGCGTGGCGCCACCGGCCTGCTCAGTGGTGCCGGCAATCCGTCCGCGTCGGTGAACCTGATCCGCAAGCATGCCGACAGTGCCGAGCTGGCCGGCAGCGTGTCGGTGAACGTCGGCAGCTGGGGCCGCACCCGCACCACCGTGGACGTAGGCAGCGCGCTCAACGCCAGTGGCACGGTGCGCGGCCGCGTAATCGGCAGCTACCTGGACACCGATGGCCAGATGGACCGCTACAACCAGCGCAAGACGCTGGGCTATGCCGTCATCGACGCCGACCTGACTCCGGACACCCAGTTGAGCGTGGGCTACGACTACCAGCAGAAGCGCGCCAACGGCGCGACCTGGGGCGGTTTCCCGATGCTGTATTCGGATGGCTCGCGCACCGGCTACGACGAATCGTTCAACGCCAGCCCGGACTGGACCTACTGGGACACCACCAGCAAGCGCGCCTTCGCCACCCTGCAGCACGCCTTCAGCAATGGCTGGAAGTTCAAGGTTGGCGCCACGCACGATGAGACCAAGGCCGACGACAAACTGTTCTACCCGGCCTACAACGACTGGACCACGGGCGAATCGAACTTCGACAGGACCACCGGCGCGGGCATCTCGCCATCCGCAGGCTTCTACAACACTGAGCGCAAGGTCACCGGCGTTGATGGCTACATTGACGGCCCGTTCCAGCTGTTCGGCCGCGAGCACCAGCTGATGGCCGGCCTCAGCTACAACAGGCGCGAGTACGCCAACTACGGCGACTACCAGGTCGGTGGCCCGGGCCAGACCTGGGATCCGTTCGCCAGCTATCTGAACTGGACGGGCAAGATCGGTGAGCCGAACTGGAACCCGCTGGCCCTGGCCAGCGAGGGCACCATCACGCAGAAGGCCGGTTACGCGGCCGCGCGCCTGTCGCTGGCCGATCCGCTGAAGCTGATCATTGGCGCACGCTACACCGACTGGAAGAGCGAGGGTGAAGGCGCCGACCGCGCGCACAAGGTGACCACGCCGTACGCTGGCCTGGTCTTCGACATCAACGGGACGTACTCGACCTACGCCAGCTACACCGAAATCTTCCAGCCGCAGACGCTGAAGGACCGCAACGGCAGCTACCTCGATCCGGTCGATGGCAAGAGCTACGAAGTGGGCGTCAAGGGGGCGTGGTTCGACAACCGCCTGAACGCCTCGCTGGCCGTGTTCCGCATCGAACAGGACAACGTCGGCCAGGCCACCGGTGAGCCGGTGCTGGGCAGCCAGAACGAGTTCGCCTATCGCGCTGCACGCGGCACCGTCAGCCGCGGCTTCGAGTTCGAGGTGAACGGCGAACTCGCCCCGGGCTGGAATGCGACCTTCGGTGCGTCGCGCTACGTGGCCAAGGACATCAACGACGCCGACATCAACACCAACCTGCCGCAGACCGCACTGAAGCTGTTCACCAGCTACACCCCGCAGTCGCTGCAGGCACTGACCGTCGGTGGCGGTGCCAACTGGCAGAACCGCATCTACTACCCGGTGCCGGCCTACGGCCGCATCGAGCAGAGCGGCTACGCACTGGTCAGCGCCTTCGTGCGCTACCGCATCTCGTCGGAGTTCAGCGTGCAGGCCAACCTCAACAACCTGCTGGACAAGAAGTACCTGTCGCAGATCAACGGCTACGGTGCCTACGGCGATGGCCGCAACGGCTCGCTGACGTTCACCTGGGCGTTCTGATCAGACGCGGGGTACGACCGCGCCGCACCTGTAGAGCCGAGCCCATGCTCGGCTGATTCCCTGAGCCGAGCGTGGGCTCGGCTCTACACCAGCAAGGCAGCGCCGGAACTGTCCGGCGCTGCCACCCTCACATCAGAAGCGCAGGTCCGCGCGCAGGTACCAGTAACGGCCACGCGGGATGTCGTAGGTCGAGGCGTCGTAGCCGTTCAACGAGCACGACAGGCAGATCGGCGGATCCTTGTCGAACACGTTGTTCAGGCCGGCGGTCAGCTGCAACCCCTTCATCCAGTCGATCTTGTAGCCCACCTGCATGTCGTGGAAGGTGGTGGCCGACAGCGTGTTGGTACCCGCAGCCTGGTTGCTGCACACCGGGAAGGCCGCGGCATCGCCACAGTTCTCGGTCAGCTCGGAGATGTGCCGCACCGTCCAGTTGGCGCTCCAGCGGTCCAGCGTCCAGCCGATGCTGGCGTTGCTGGTCCATTCGGGAATCGAACTGTCAGCCACTTCCACGCCGGGCTTCTGCGGCTGCTTCTGCCCGGCCGCGCCGGTGGCCTCGTAGCGGCCGACAAAGGTGTTCTTCCAGCCCAGCTTGAACTGGCCGATGGACGTCTGCGGCAGCGTCCAGAACAGATCCACATCCCAGCCGTCGGTCTTGATCGACCCCAGGTTGGTCAGGCGGTTGTTGAAGCTGCTGACCGCACCGGTGCTTGCACGGGTAATGCCATCACAGTAGATCGGGTCCAGCGTCTCCACGCACAGGTCCAGCTGGGTCTGCGCGTTGATTGCCTGGATCGCACCGTCGATGGCATGGCGGTAGAAGGTCACCTCCACATCGAAGCGCTCCGACCACGAGGCATTGTTGCCGAACCACGGGCTCCACACGAAGCCGGCACTGAAGCTGCGCGAGCGCTCCGGGTCCAGCTCGCGGTTGCCGCCGGTGGTCACCGAGATCTGCGAGTTGGCCTGCTGGAACCCGGCCGGTACGCCCAGCGCAGCACAGTTGGCCGCGCTGCCACGCGGCGGCGTACCGCCCAGGCCCACAGAGCACGGATCGAACAGCTGCAGGTCGGCACGCGCGGCCGAGCCGTACAGCTCACCGATCGATGGTGCACGGAAGCCTTCGGCATAGGTCGTGCGCAGCACGAAGTCATCGGTCACCTGCCAGCGCAGGCCGTACTTGGGCGTGAATTCACCACCGAAGGTGGAGTAGTCCGAATAACGGCCGGCCAGGCTCAGGTCCAGCTTCTTGCCGAACGAGGAATCGGCGAAGATCGGCACGCTCAACTCCAGGTAAGCCTCGTTGACATCGTAGGAACCGGAGGTCGGCTGCGACGGCACGCCGTTGTAGTGACCAATCACCGTCAGCGGATCGGGCTGGTAGGAGCCCTTGTACTTGCGGTACTCGAAACCGGTGGCGAAGGACACCGGACCTGCCGGCAGCGAGAACAGCTCGCTGGACAGGTTGGCGGTGAACAGGCTCAGCTCGTTCTGGCTGCGGTCGCGCACCACCGGCTGGATCCACTTCAGCATGTCCGGGGTGATCGAACCGACGCCACCAAAGATGTTCAGCGGCACGCAGCCCGGCGTGGCCGCGCACACCGCCGGATCGCCCAGCGCCATGTTCACCTTGTAGATGTCATAGCTGCCGTAGTTGGTCTGTTCGGCCTTGTTCTTGCTGTACATGCCGTTGACGTCCCAGTACCAGCTGCGGTCGGCGGCATGGAAGTCACCGACCAGGCCGGCGGCGAAATAGGTGGTGTCCACTTCCTGCTTGAACACGCGCGCACCGCCTTCCACCGGACGGCGGCCGATCAGGCTCAGGTTGTCGCCCGCTACCAGGTCAAACCCGAACGGGTTGTACGGGTTGAGTGCAGACACGGTGATGTTGTCGGCCAGCGGATTGCCGGTGGCGCCATCGGGGCCGAAGAACAGCGGCTCGGGGCCGGCCTGGTTGGTCGACTCGCGACGGTTGCCCAGTGCCTTGACGTACCACTGCACGTTGTCGGTGATGTCGAAGCGGAACTGGCCGAACAGGCCTTTGCGCTCCGACGGTGTCAGCACCATGTTGTATTCGGCGAAGTTGAAGCGGTCGGCGGTAGCGAAGCAGTGGTAGTCATCCGTGCGGCTGCAGCCGGCACTGCCGTCGTAGCGCGGATTGCTCACGCCGGTATTGGGCACGATGTTCTGCACCGCACCGGTGTTCGGGTCGGTGAACATGAAACGGCCCTGCGGAATGCCGCCGCTACCGAAGGCCAGACCGGTGCCGGGAATCGGGAAGCGCGACTGTTCGCGGTCCTTGGCAAACACCGGATCCTGCTTGGTCCAGCTGGCGCCCAGGAACAGGCTGAAGCGGTCGCCGCTCTTGCCCCAAGCCAGGTCCACGCCCTTCTGGGTGCCGTCGCCCTTGCTGTACTCGCCGTAGTTCAGCGTCACCTGGCCACCATCGAAATCGCGGCGGGTGATGATGTTGACCACGCCTGCAATGGCATCGGAGCCGTACAGTGACGACGCGCCATCTTCCAGCACCTCGATGCGCTCGACGATGGCCAACGGAATGGTGTTGAGGTCGGTGGCCGAGCCGACGCCGGAGGCGGACGACTCATTGACCCAGCGGATGCCATCGACCAGCACCAGCACGCGCTTGGCCCCCAGGTGGCGCAGGTCGACCTGCGCCGAGCCGGCACCCACGCCACTGCCATCGGGCGGGAAACCGAAGTTGCCGGACGAGTTGAACTTGGCGTTGAGCGCCGAACCGGAACCTGTGAGCTGCTGCAGCACTTCGCCGATCGAGGTCAGGCCGGTGCGTTCGATGTCACCGCGCGTCAATGTCTGGATCGGCACCTGGCCTTCGACTTCAGCGCGCTTGATGCGGGTGCCGGTCACTTCCACCGCATCGAGGTTGGTGGTGGATTGTGCAGCGGCACCCAGCGGTGCCAGGGCCATCACGCACAGCGCGACGGCAACCGCCAACGGGCGGTGGTGCAGGTGATTCATTCGCTCTCTCTCCAAAGGAATGTCGGGACATGGACTGCCGCGCTCCCCCCTGCATGGCGGCAGCGTCTCCTTTGTAAACAAGTGGTAAAAGGCCCGGCGTGACGGTCGACACTCTTTCACGTGGAATTGACGCAATTACAGGCGCTTTGCGTCAAATAGCTACAGTTATGACCTTGCGATGGTGTTCACGGCACGCGGCCTTGATGCCGGCCGCGACATCGCGCGCCGGGAGTTGCCGCATTTATCGAACAGGTCTTTGCCGAACCATTTCAGAAGTAGTCTGAAATTGCTTGATTCAGAAGGCCCCGCTGATCGGTCCGGTGCAGACTCGAACCTCCAGCCAATCGCAGGAGGATCGATCATGAAACCAGCAAGTGGCGCGCCGGGCATTACGATGGTGATGACGCTGCTTCTTTTCCTGGCAGGCGAATCGAGAGCGGGCGGCGTAATCGAGTGCAACGACTGCCCCTCTCCCAGCAATGCGGCCTTGGCCTCGGGAGAGGGACTGACGGTTGTGGTGGATTTCGAGAGAGCCGAGTTGACTGCTTTCGACGTTGAACATGACCCTGAGAGCGGAAAGTGGCGAGCAAATCCGACCCCGGTTCCAGCGCAGATTGAAATGGCTTTTCTGCGGATCCTGGATGCGACGCTGTCAGCGGGGCAAGCGCCGCTCATGCAGCAATCACCGCATGAGCGGCAGTGAGACAACGCTCTATCGCACGAAGGCAATCCGCTCCATACCGGTCGCCTCGGCCGCGGCCAGAATCCTCGCCATGCCTTCGTACTCGGCCGCCGGATCGGTGGCGATGCGCAGCTCCGGCAGGTTGCCGGCATGTTCGCCCACCTGTGCCTGCAGGCGCGCCTGAAGCTCGCTGATCGTCATGGGCTGGCCATTCCAGCTGAGCTGGTTGGCAGCATCCAGGCGCAGCTCGATAGGCGGCGGCGGTTCGGGGCGATCGATCGTGCGATCGGTGGCCTGTGGTAACTGCACGGCAATCGGCCGGGCCACGATCGGCGCGGTCACGATGAAGATGATCAACAGCACCAGCATCACATCCACCAGTGGCGTGACATTGATGTCCGCCAGCGGACCGCTTCTTCCTGCGCTACTGAACGCCATATGCCGCTCCCTGCAGCCGGGCCGTTCGCCCAAGGCCGACGTTACGACGCCTCCCGTCCCCTGCGGCAGTGGCCTGCGCGGGGTCATTCAGCTGTCGTTGCCGACGCTCGGCGTGCACGCAATGCGAAACTGAATTCAGCCATCGCCCGCTATGCTGGTCGCCATGACCCGACGCACTTCAACTGCCCTGTCCCTGCTGCCCTTGGCCACCACGCTGCTGATCGGCTGCGCCAACGCCCAGTCCCTCGACGCCCAGAACGCGCAGCTGAAGGCCGCGATCGCAGCCGCCGAACGCGGCCAGTTCGATCCCGGCCAGGCCGCTGCACTCAGCCGCCATCCGGCTTACGGATGGCTGGAGTACGCCAACCTGCGCCGTAACATCGACACCGTCGATACCGCGCAGGCACAGGCCTTCCTCAAGCGCTATGACGGCCAGGCCGTGGCCAACACGTTCCGCAGCGTGTGGCTGCCCTCGGTCGCACGCCGCCAGGACTGGCCCACCCTGCTCGCCAACTGGGTGCCCACCGACAACGCCGGCCTGCGCTGTGCGCAACTGACCGCGCGTCAGGTGACGGGCAAGGTCGATCCGCAGTGGATCAGCGAGGCGCAGGACCTGTGGCGCAAGAACGGCAAGTCGCTGCCGGACGGCTGTGATGCCGTTTTCGCCGTGCTGCAGGCGCAAGGTGGCCTGAGCGACGCCCTGCGCTGGGAACGGATCGATGCCGCCGCCGACGCGCAGCAGCCCGCCGTGATGCGCAGCGCTGCGCGTGGCCTGCCTGCCACCGACCTGGCGCTGGCGAACAATTACGCTGCCTTTGTCGACAAGCCCAATGCCAGCGCGTTGAACTGGCCGCGCAACGAACGCAGCCGGCGCATCGCCACCGATGGCCTGGCCAAGCTGGCCAAGGCCGACCCGGCCGCCACCGAACAGCAGCTGCCGCAGTACGCCCAGGCGCTGGGCCTGAGTGCCGCGCAGCAGGGCCAGGTGCTATACCAGATCGCACTGTGGACGGTGGCGTCCTACCTGCCCGATTCGGCGCGCCGCCTCAACGCGGTGCCGGAATCGGCGTATGACGAACGCCTGCACGAATGGCGCGTGCGCGAAGCGATGTCGCGCGGCGACTGGCCGGCGGCGCTGACCGCCATCCGCAAGATGGGCAGCAAGCAGCGCAGCGACCCGCGCTGGCGCTACTTCGAAGGCCGGATGCTGGAGAAGACCGGCCAGGCCCAGCAGGCGCAGCCGCTGTTCCGCGAAGCCGCACGCGCACCGACCTTCCACGGTTTCCTGGCCGCCGACAAGCTGCAGCAGGGCTACACGCTGTGCCCGTGGAAGCCGAATGACAGCGCGCAGGCACAGGCAGCGGTCGCGCGCGACCCGGCCATCCAGCGCGCGATGGCGCTGTACCAGATCGACCGCGCCAGCTGGGCCGTGGCCGAATGGAACAGCGCGCTGTCGCGCTTCGATGACACCCAGCGCCGCCTGGCGGTACGTGTCGCGCAGGACAACGGCTGGTTCGACCGCGCCGTGTTCGCGCTCGGCAAGCAGCCGCAGGAACAGCGCCTGTACGACCTGCGTTTCCCGCTGCACCACGACGCCACCATCCGCCGCGAGTCGGCACGCAATGCCATCGACCCGGCCTGGGTGGCTGCGGAGATCCGAGCCGAAAGCACCTTCACTCCGCGTGCGCGCTCGCCTGCCAACGCCATGGGCCTGATGCAGGTGCTGCCGGCCACCGGTGCCAGCGTGGCCAAGTCCATCGGCCTGACCGGCTACGGCGGCGCCGACAGCCTGTACGACCCGGACACCAACATTGCCATCGGCACCGCCTACCTGCGCCAGCTGATGAACAAGTACGACGGCCTGCCGTACGTGACCATCGCCGCGTACAACGCGGGGCCGACGCCGACAGCACGCTGGCAGGGCCAACGCCCGGGCTTTGATCCGGACCTGTGGATCGAGACCATCAGCTACAAGGAAACCCGCGAGTACGTGGCCCGCGTGCTGGCCTTCAGCGTGATCTACGACTGGCGCCTCAATGGTGATGCGCTGCCGCTGAGCGACCGCCTGATGGGCCGCCTGGTGGACAAGCGCAAGCGCTTCAGCTGCGCGGCCGACGCCGAGCAGGGCGGCGATTGATCACCCGCCTTCTGTAGAGCCGAGCCCACGCTCGGCTGCTGTTCTGTCCGGTAGCGCTACCGCCTGAGCAGCCGAGCATGGGCTCGGCTCTACAAGTCGGGCATGCGATGATCCCGACCATGAAGATCTATCTTGTCGGCGGCGCCGTGCGCGACCGCCTGCTGCAGCGCCCTGCCGGCGACCGCGACTGGGTGGTGGTCGGCGCCACGCCCGCGCAGATGGAAGCACAGGGCTACACCGCCGTCGGCCGTGATTTCCCGGTGTTCCTGCATCCGAAGACCGGTGAGGAATACGCGCTGGCGCGCACCGAGCGCAAATCCGGCCGCGGCTATCGCGGCTTCGTGGTCGATGCCGATCCGGCGGTGACGCTGGAAGAAGACATGCAGCGCCGCGACTTCACCATCAACGCGATTGCCTGCGACGAAGACACCGGCACGCTGGTCGATCCCTATGGCGGTGTGCGTGACCTGGAACAGCGCGTGCTGCGCCATGTCGGGCCGGCCTTCGTTGAGGATCCGCTGCGCGTGCTGCGCGCGGCGCGCTTCATGGCCCGTTTTGCACCACTGGGCTTCAGCGTCGCCGAAGAGACCATGGCACTGATGCGCGAGGTCGCCGCCAGCGGTGAACTGGACGCGCTGGTGCCGGAACGCGTCTGGCAGGAACTGCGCAAGGCGCTGGTCAGTGAGCGGCCCTCCGCGTTCCTGCGCACACTGCACGATGCGCAGGCGCTGGGTCCGATCCTGCCCGAGCTGGAAGCGCTGTACGGCGTACCGCAGCGTGCCGAATTCCACCCGGAAGTCGACACCGGCATCCACCAGGAAATGGTCAGCGACATGGCCGCGAAACTGGCGCCGGGTGATGACCTGGTCGGCTTCGCTGCCCTCACCCACGATCTCGGCAAGGGCCTGACCCCGCCGGAGGAATGGCCGCGCCACATCATGCACGAGCAGCGCGGCATCAAGCCGTTGAAGGCACTGTGTGCGCGGTTGAAGATTCCCACCGAACACCAGCAGCTGGCCGAAGCGGTGTGCCGCGAGCACTTGAACGTGCACCGCATCGATGAACTGCGCGATGCCACCGTGCTGGAACTGCTGGGCCGCTGTGATGCGCTGCGCCGGCCGGAACGCGTGGCCCGCATCGCACTGTGCTGCGAGGCCGACAAGCGCGGCCGGCTCGGCTTCGAGGACGCCGACTACCCACAGGGCGAAACGCTCAAGCGCCTGCACCAGGCGGCGCTGTCAGTGCAGGCGCGGGATCTGGATACCACGCATCTGAAGGGCCCGGCCATCGGCGAAGCGCTGGCCAAGGCGCGGGTGAAAGCCATCGCCGCCGCCCGCTGAAGCACCTGGTGATGCCGGCTGCTGGCCGGCACCGATCGCCCGTCTATCGACGACGCTTACGCGAGAAGTGGTCGACAGCATGAGCACCCAACAAGATGGGTTGCATCAAGAGGAACAGCCATCCACCCAGCCGGAGTGTCTCCACCGGATTGAACCGGGTGATGAACGCAGCTACCAGTGCCAAACCCGCAACAAGGCCGATCTCATAGACCCACAGCGATCGGTTAGAACGCCTGCCCACGATGCTCCTCTCCATTGAACAGTACGTACTTGCCTGCCGCCTTAGCTTCCTCGATCAGTGCGCCTTCCCACGGTTGATCGCCGCAGCCCGTTGCTTCAATTGGGTCACAGTGCCGGGTCACTTCCCTGCCCCATCCATGACTACAACCATCTAATTCGTATCCACGCCTTCGAACTCGATCGGAGGTGGCAATCCGAACAGAATTCGATTGGGCGAATACGAGTTGCAGGCCTCGCTGCGCCGGAGAAGCGCCCGCTTTGCCGATGGACTTCTTGGAGGATTGCTTCTGCCCGTTCGCATCGTGACGCATACCAGCCCCGCGTACGCCTTAAACCGCACGGTGAATGGGCGGCCATGCCTGAGAGTAGTCGAATGCCTGATGGGAGCCCTTGGGCTACCGTCAATGGGCTAAACAATGGGGACGTTTCGCCGCGCCTGAGGACCGGAACAGAACATTTCACCGGAGACATGAGAGCCTTGATGCGCTTAAGGATCCGAATAGGAAATTCTGCGAGTTGATGACCCTACGCTCATCGACTTCCTTCCCACTGAACTTTCGCCGCCGCAACCCCAATGCAAAGGAAAAACATGGTAAGACCACGATTAGTGAAGTTCCGAAGAAATGAAATCAGGAGAACAGTAGAATCCCTCCTCAAACTCCCAATCACCCTCGCTCTCACCTTGCTCCAAGAGCCTATACACTTCGGCCACTGCAGCGTGAGACGGCACATCCACGGCATAGAGTAGTCTTTCACCAACGTTAGAGCCTTCGTAGGTACAGCCAAGAACTTCCAGTTCTGACCAACGCATCAGGAAGCGCTCATCTCCTGCGAATGCTGGCAACCTGACTCGATATGTGGAATGCCCCCCCCGAGCGAGAACTCCCACGAACATTAAGCCATCTTCGTCACGCTCCGTCGCGATAGTATCTCCACAACTAACCCCGTATGCATAAAATGGAATATTGTCCAGCACAAGCGAACCATCCGGCAAAAGTCGGACATGCATAATCTCCACCCCGCCGTCATCCAAGGCAAATCTCACCTTCGTCGCTCTGTCATTCATCTTCCACTCCACTCATCGGGGTTCCTTGCCGCCTTGTCTCGATTGCACGTCCTACAGGCGTCTCTCTCGTTCTCAGGACTATTATTTCCACCTCTCGACTTTCGATCAATGTGGTCCCTCTCTCGGGAATTTGGCAATCCTTGCGTATTGGTTGTAGGAACTCCGCAGTAGACGCATGGGACACCCTCCTTGCTCCCCTTAGCTTCGGGAGACTCCTTCGGGAACCGCTTCCCCGCACCAGGCCCTCCAGTTGAGCCACGCTTTCCATCACTTCCAGGCTCTCGATCCGAGACTATCGAACCATCACTCTTCAATGCAGGCTCATGTGGTGCCGGTTTTGACTCCTGCACCAGCTCCCTGATTCCCGCTTCCAGCCTATTGCCAAGTTCCACACGTTGTTCAGGAGTGGTACTTGTGTAGTAGATGGTCGCACCAGCAATCGGAATGAAGACGAAAGGAACGAGCAGTTGCAGCGCGGCCCTCCCATCAGGATCCGTGAACTTGTAGGGATTTCCGTCCGCATATCGGTATCGATTGAATTGGCTAGCTGGCTGTTGATGTGCCGTCACCGGATCCACCGACAGGAATATACCCAACTGCGGATCCATATACCGCTGCTGCATGTAGCTCAGCCCAGTGGCCGAATCGCTCACATGCCCGGTATATCCAGGACCATCATCAACCTGACCACCAACTACTGTCCCGTAGGGTTCATAGATGTGGCGCTTGGTCACTGCGCCATTGGCATCCGATTCGGCCACCACCGATCCAAGCGCATCGGTGTGGATATAGGTGATCGTCTGCGCCCTGGCAGCAGAGCCCCACGCAACCAGAGTCAAGATCAGCAACGTTCTGAAAATGATCGATAGCATCACTGTCGCCTCCCAGACGGCCTTCATGGCAATTCATCGCTCAAAGCCATCCTGCACTACCAACTCGTTGGACGGCCGGGAACAGCCGCTCGCATTACAGGCTACAACCCGGAAGGCAGTGATTTTGGGCATGCCACGCACAACAACTGAGCAGAAAGGAAGCGTGGCCACACAACCCGCCGTTCCGCTGAATTCATAACGCGTGGCGCCCGCAACTTCCGTCCACCCGCCTTGGTAGGTCGTATGTCCCTCGGAATAGTAGTACCAGGCTTCAAACAGGACCGGTGCTTCTGGAATTGGTGGAGGAATGTTCACCGCCGTGACTGCAGCTGGCGAGAAGACACTGCAGCCCGCTTCGTTACATGCGGCAACTCGATATCCATAAGTAGCGTTACTCCTGCCACTGACAGCTCGCTGCTGCGACCCGTCGTTTTGAAGGTTGCCAAAGCCTCCGCCGTTGATCTGCTCCTGCAGCAGATAGCTCGTTGCGCGGTCCACAGACGACCAGTTCACGGTGTAGCTACCCGTGTTGCTCGACGCTGGCGAACTGATCGACGGCGCTGCTGCCGGAGCAATCACCACCTGGACTGCGGATACGCCCGAATATGGTCCGCACCCTACCGAAGCACAGCCTCGAACGCGGTATTCGTACACCCCATGAGCGCGGCCGGAAGCGGCGTAGCTGACGGCCGCCGCACTGGAAATGGTAGCCCAGCCTCCTCCATTGAAGCGCTCATCCAGTTGATACGAAGTGGCGTTGCTCACCGCGTTCCAATTGATCGAATATGCAGACCCCAGCACTTTGGCTGGAGCGTTCAATGCCGGGGCCGAAGTCGGCAGATGAACGGACTTCACTGTCACAGCTTGGGAATAGACACCACAGCCACTCGTGTTGCAGCCACGTGCACGATACCCGTAAGTTCCGCCTGGCTTCGCACTGAAAGATCGGCTGCGCTCTGCAGAATTCTGCACTTCCCCCCACGCACCGGCATCCTTCTGCTCTTCCAACCTGTATGAGGTAGCGCCTGCAACCGCTGTCCAGCCCACAATGTAGTTGCCGCCCGTTGCGCTGGCTGGAGCCGTGATCGTGGGCGCAGCCGTCGGTGCCAACTCAACCACCACTGTCACTTCGGCGCTCCAACCGCCGCACAGTACGGCACGGCAAGCGCGAATCCTGAGCCCATGACTCCCGGCAGGCTTGCCAGTGGTCGACCATGCCAGCGCCGATCCAGAATAGGCAGAGAGCCAGCCCCCCTGTCCGGTTCTCTGCTGCAGCTCATAAGTCGATACACCCACTACGCTCGACCAGCCAACCGTGAAACTCCCAGTACTGCTGAATGAGGGCGCAGTAATCACCGGCACCCCCGGCGCCATGGCGGTCACAGACTTGGCAAGCAGACTGCCATTCAAGTGAATGTACTCCGTGCCTTCACCCGTCCGCTGGTTTTCTTGTCTGCGCAGCACGCCTGCGCTGTCGTAGAGCGACAGGATATCCCCGCCTGGCGCCTGGCTCAGCACGCGACGCCCATGTGCGTCATAAGCATACTTTTCGGCACCTTCAGCCTCGCGCAGGCGATTTCCGAAATCGAACCTGAAGGCCTGTCCATTGCGCGTGGCGAGATTGCCCTGCACGTCATATCCCAGCCCCATGGTGGTTGCACCATCGGAAGACTGCACATTGGTAAGACGATTGTTGCTGTCATACCAGTAGATGTGGTCTTTCACTCCGGCTAATCGAGCTGATCGCAGGTTGTCCAGTGCGTCGTAGCTATAGGTCATTACTCCGTCGCCACCGAATCTTGCTGAGCTCGCCCGGGTGAGCCTGTCCAGATCGTCATACTGCATGGTCCGATTGCGACCCGCGTCGAGAACGTCCTCGATCCTCGTCACGTTTCCGCCGCCGTCGTAGCTGTAGACATCGTCCAGCACACCTGCGGAATCTGTTACGCGCCCAGGCAACTGGCGCGCGTTCTGGGTCATGCCATGGACGATGCCATTTCCATAAGTGAATGCGCGCATACCCCCGTTGGGATGATAGGAAACACCCAATGCAAATCCCCCAACACGCGTGATCTGCCCCAGACCGTTGGGCGCCAGATCAACCGACAGGCCACTGGGATACTGGATGCTGGCCATCACGCCGCGCGCATCATAGCCATAGCCAAGCGCCCAGTTGAACGCACCGGCAATCGTGGCACTCTCGCCCACCAGCAATCGCCGCCGGTTGTACACGTATGTGTTGACGACCGGACTGGTATTGATGGCGTTCCTCGTCGTAACCTGCTGCGGTAGCCCATCTGGGGTGTAGACCCATTGCTGGTCGCCGTTGCCATCCGGGAACGTCAAGGTCCTCAACCGGTTGCGGGCGTCGTAGCCACGGTCTACGCGACGTCCAGAGGAATAGGCACTGGATGCATCGCAGGAGTCGACTGCGGGAAGATTCATTCCCGTGGCTGACCAGAGGATGTTGTCGGACGCGTCGTAGCCAAGCGTAGTGGCACCAGTCTCAGGCTCGATGCTCTTGCAAAGACGTTGATGCATGTCGTAGACATATCGACGTGTCAGCGAGACCGATCCATCGCTGCTACGCTGCGTAACGCTCACCGGATTACCGAATACATTTCTCGGTATATCCAGCACGACGCCTGTAGGCTTCACGATAGCGATCGGGGCCGTGTAGGCCGGCTTATCGAAAGCCTGGAAACTGGTCTGGGTCTGCTTTCCGCGCGCGTCGGTCACCCGGATTCGGGCGCCTGGCAGATACTCGGTCACTGTTACCAGCGTACCCAGCTCACTGTCTTGGATAGCAGCAGTCCTGCGACCGAGCGTGTCGTACTCACTCCAGTTTCCCGTGGTCAGATTCGCTCCCCTGCCCGGGTAAGACGCAAACAACAGCCGACCTTCATGGTCATAGCTGAAGCGCTGCAACCGCTGCGTTTCCGCGATGTTGGCAGCATCGTACTCGCGCGTAAAAACGGGTCGCCAGAGGGCATCATAGATCGTCTCCAAGCGCCCATTTCCAGTTGCGATGTCCTGTCGCCAATGCCCCGCAGGAATGCCGTACTCCTCCGCACCCACCTGTTGAAAGACGCGGGTCATCGGAGTCCAGTTCACCGCATCCCCTGCGGGATAGACGACGCTGGCAACTCGCCCCATTGCATCATAGCCGTAGCTGGTGGCAAATCCACTTTCATCAGTTGCGCTTGCTATCCAACCATTCTCGTCAACCAGAACTCTTGACGTCGTCGCGTCTGCAAACTGCACCAGCCCAGGAATCCCGCGCCTCCACTCGGAGAGTTTAGTGGTGTTGCCGTTTCCATCACGGACCGATGCGACGGTACCGTCTGCATGATAAGTCCTTGTCTGGGTCCGTTTTCCAAATGCGAACGTCTCGACTGGCATGGCATTGGCATCGAAGGCCGCTTCGGCAACTATGGTTGCACTGGCAAGATCGGTCACTCGTGACAGCTGTCCCAACACCCAGTGAACTGTATTGTCGTGATAATCGAGCCGCTCACGAACGGATCCGCTAGGTCCAGTGCGAACTTGCTCCACTGGGCGTGCAAAGCGGTCGTAGGCTGCCGCTTGCCAAGTGTGGGTAGTATCGTCCTGTTGCAACTGTGTCCGCGTAACAGGACGCACGCGAACTGTTGCTGGATCGTTCAAGCTTCCGAGAATCGCACCATACTCCCCAATGAAGGGTTGACCGGCAGCCGAAGCATCGGCCAAGTAGTCACTGGATCGTGTCTGTACCACACGCCCTTGGGCATCGAGAACCTCCTCGCGCAGTTCCCGCCCATCGTTGAGCATGTAGAGATTGCCAAAGGTCAACTTCTGAGTAGTAGCATCCGGGCGACGAACCTGTACGACCTTCGTCTGGATGCACGTCGCACAAGGGTAGACGGCGGGCTCATTCTGGCTTCCCCACAGGTCAGAAGGAGAATTGCCATAGTCATAGGTCCACTGCATGGTCGACAGGCCAGGACCGGTGATGGCCTTGCCGACGATGCTGAGTACATCGAAGAAATGAGGAACACCCAATACGTACTCTGGATCCTCACGGGGATCGCCCTTCTGCATGCATTCGGTGAGATGCACGCCGTGTCGCCAATGCCGTTGATTAACGAACGAAAAGGTACCCGTAGCGCCCGCCGGATGTGTTGCAGTCACAACATAGTCAGCTGACAGCGGAAGGGAGGAGTCCCTACACCACGGCAAGCCTGGCAGCGTATCGATGGGTAGCGGGGCCGACGGCAGAAGTGTTCCTGAGTAGGCATAGCGCCATGAGCTACCGTCTGGACGAGTGACCTTTGTCAACAGGTTTTCCGCCAGGGTCGTCTGGTACTGGAAGCCCCAGGAGCGCCCATTGGCAGTGGCACTGGTCATTCGTCCCTGACTGTAGACAAACCCGATTTCGCGCCCGTCGTTGCTCCAGATCCGCGTGGGCAGGCCCTCGCCGTTGTATGAGAACTGGACCCAGTTTCCGAACCGATCCTCCAACCTGGTTGCCAAAAGGTAATAGCGCGTTCGCTCCAGGATGACTGACACCGGATCGTTGCCACGCGTAGTGGGTACGAGCTTCTGCAACGGTGCCTCACGGCGCGTGGTCAATTGATTGAAGTAGTAGCGCTCACCCGAGGTCGTTGTAAGCCGGAACCCGTCGCGACTACCATTGTCCATAGTGATGCAGTCAATAGCATCGCGCTCTTTGGTTGTAAGTCGGGTGCTCGTTCCTGCAGTAGGCAAGGGGGTGCCTGCGATAATGCCAAGCATGGCAGTGTCGCCTCGACCTGGGAGGTGTACGTTGAGCCCGCTCCAGAACTCCCTGACATTGAAGATGCCGCTGCCCGGCACACTCCCCACAGTGCATACCCTTGCAGGAAGACCGGTGGAATTCGCGTAGGTTACCGCCACATGAGGCACTTCAACATCCCAATTTCCCAGGCCCAACAGGCGAGCATCGTGGTCGCGGATGCTACCTTGCGGCTGCAACTGCATATTCAATCGGCGTGCAAACTGCACGGGCAGATTACTGTTGCCTGGCAGGTCGATTTCGACCACGCGGAACTGCGTGCTTCCGTCGTATAGACTTACGCCCTCGCCGAACAGCCCCGTATCCAAAGTGGACAGCGATTCAGCGTTCTGGATTCGCTTCCGGTATTCCAAATAGGGATGGATACCGTCCGCAACCGACTGAGCCGCGACTGGTCCCGAGATAATAAGACCGATCAAGAAAACTGGCAGCACAGTCGAACGCAACGCAACACGACGCAATGCATCGATCACTAGGCATTCCTTCAGATTTGGATTCCATTTCCCAAAGGCCGGCCTTGCACCGTCCTTTTCCCGAAGGCGACTGCACAATCCTTACGCCGCCCGAAGCGACGCTATCACATTTGTCAGCTGTGTGAGAGTCAGAAAAGACTGACCCTCAATAGGAGAAGACACACTGTCTCTCCCACCAAGGCGCGGGTAAAAGCCTTCGCGGCGGCCCGCTGATCCGCGACAGCCGCGTGCACCGCTATTGGTAGTGCCGGCCGCTGGCCGGCAACCCCAATTCCCTGGATCAGTGCGCCATCCCACGGGTGATCGCCGCCGCACGCTGCTTCAGCTGGGCCACGGCATCGGGAATCATCTCCATGCCCACGTCCAGGCCCGGGTTCAGCACCAGGCCGACGCCGTCGCCGATACCGGCCAGCAGCGCGTGCACCGCGATCGGCATGGCATGCGCAAACTGCGGCAGCTGCTCGTGCCACAGGCCCGCGCGCTCGGGGGCGGTGAATACCGCGAACATCGGTTCGCCGCTTTCGCTGGTCAGCACCAGCGGCGAGATGCTCTCGTCCCAGGCGCCATCTTCGCCAATGGCCTTGTCCAGCAGCACGAACGCCGTCGAGGTCAGCAGGCCATCGAGGAACTGCGCTGCGGTCAGCGTGCCGTCCTGGGCCTGCAGCAGGCGCACCTCGAGGTCGTTGAGGGGGTCGAACGGGGTGTCGTGGTCCATGGTCGCTTCCGGTACGTGATTGCAGGGCAGACTTTAGCAGGCCCGCTCCTCAACCGAGGAATCCATGCCGCCACAGCCAGCCCAACGCCGCCAGACCGGCCACCACCACCAGCATCAGCGGCAGGCCGAAGCGGTGCCGCCACGGGATCGGCACCCCACCCAGCTGCTGGTCCATGGTGTCGGTGTCCAGCACCCAGCCGTGCCCGCACCGGGTGCAGGCCAGCTCATAACGGCGATGGTAGGTGAGGCCGAACAGCAGGTCGATGCGCGCCATCTTGTAGCGCAACTGGGGCGCGAACTCGGTTTCCGTCTGGCAGCGCAGGCAGTGGTGGGCCTCGGTGGGGCCGACCACCACCACCCGCTCCTGCTGGCCGATCAGGATCATGGATCAGCGGCCCTGGCAGGCGGGTTGGGCCAGCAGCCAGGCTTGGGCGGCGGCCACGGTGGCGGCGTCACCCTCGACGCGCTGGTCGGGCTCGATCTTCAAGCCGTCGCCACGATCATTGCGGTCCCGCATCACGCTGGTGGTCAGCAGCAGGCGGCTGCCATCGGCAAGCGTGTGCACGACATTGCCAGTGGAGACACCCGCAGTGGGCTGACCGAAACTCCGCGTCTGCGGACGACCACGCCACGCCAGCGCCGAGGCCTCGCCCGAACTGCCGGTGCGCGGTCCAAACAGCACTGCCACCGGCGCGCCGGGCTGCCGCAGCACATACCCGGACTGGCCGAAGTCCAGCACCGACTTGCCTGCACGCTGCACGGCGGTCGCGGTCAACGTCCAGCGCTCCGGCCCCTGTGCGGTTTCGAACGCCCCCACATCTTCGTTGTTCACCACCGAGGTGCGCAGCAGCGGTGCCATGCCCAGCAGCATCGGCCACATGTTGCCACCGCTGTTGTCACGCAGGTCGACGATCCAGCCACAGCGCATGCCGTCGTCCATGCTACGGATGACCTGCTGCCACCGCGCGGCGCGCTGGATGTTCTGGCGGAACGCTTCCTGTGGCGTCGCGCCGGGCGTGGAGGCATAGCCCTCGATGACCAGCCAGCCGATGCGCGCATCCACCGCATCGGCGGCCTTGGCCCTTTCCACGGCGGCGGCGGCGACCTGCTGAGCGCGCGCAAGGGATTCGCTCTGGCGCTGGGTCGTCGTCCATACGCCATGATTGCCCGTGCTGACCGCAATGGCTTCGCGCAGCAACGCCAGCCGCTTCACGGGGTCGCCCTGCACCGATTGCAGTCGTGTGCGGGTGCCAGGCCAGTCCACCCGGTCGCGATACAGCGCCTGCCGTTCAAGCAGGTTGAGGATCTCGGCCTCCGCCTCCGGCGAGGGCACTTCGATTGCCTTGGGCGTATCGGCCATGGCGTTGGCAGCCACCAGCGCGATCACCAGCGCACCAATGCGACGCACTCCCTTGCGAACCTGCATGTGACGTTTCCTTGTCGTTGAGGCAGGCGCACAGCATAGCCCGCAGGTGATGGCTTTCGCCATGCGCGAACTGTCGTATCTGGCCCCGCCGCGGGTTGCAGCAAGACAGCGTGCACGCGATCAGTAAATTGCAACTTTGCCCATGTCATCGCCACGTAGAACGCGAGAAGGTTGCCTCCGTCGGCGCTTCCTGCGCTGACCGGGATTGGCGTCCTGAATGAAGCTTTTCACGAGCGGGCTTGCAACGTCGTTGCCGGCCCGAACAATGCACCGTCCGTCGTTCTGCGGCGGGCGGTGCGTGGGGATCCCCGGATCCGCCGGCGTCCTTCCTCGTGAAGAGCTTCACCGGCACGCCAACCCGCACCGCCCGCCACCTTGCATCCCGCAGGTGGCCTTGCCTTGTGAGGTTGCTGCCATGAACACGCCCTACCCCACCTATCCACGCCTGCATGCACTGCTCGGTGCTGCATTGCCCGGCCTGCAGCTGTCCACTACCGCAGCCGAAGCGTTGGAAGATGCGCTCACCGAAGTCCACGAACAGGCGCCGCCCTCCGCATTCTTCGCGCGGTTGCACGGCGTCGCTCACAGCCACGGAGCCGACGGCCAGGCGTGGCGCGAGCGGCAACTCAGCGAGGCGCGCGGTCGGGAACTGGCCGAGGCAACGCGCTGCCTTGCCGCATTGTCCGCCTGCGGCGGCGTGTTGCTGGCTGCACAGTCGGCGCGCGAGACGGACGATGCGCAGGCGCAGTGTCCGCCGCAGGTGGAGGAAGGGTTGCTGCATGCGGTGGTGGTGTTGGCCGATCATGCCGGGGCGCTGGTCGCGCCCGAGCTGCTGCCGATACGAGCCAACGAATGCTGCTAGATGTTGCAATCCTGCTGGAAAACTCGCCCCATGAGAAAGCCATCAGATCAAGCCATGGACGACAAGAGATATGAATTACTTCGGAAATTCGTGCAGGCGATATCAGATCGGGATAGCAGCACACTGCAGGAGGACTTTGGCCTGACCTCAGTCATGATTCTGGAAATCTACGAGCTTCTGCCGGTGTACTTCCTAGAAGGTGCCGCCATTTCCATCCCTCTACCTGCGTACGGCGCAGCAGGCGACTTGATACCGTTGATGACCACGTATGACTATGGTGATGGTGACATTGCAGTTGAGTGCTATCTCCTCGGGGATGGCGAGCCCAGCGAAGCCATTCTTCATGTCCATTTCGAGAAAGGTAATCTCATCTACGGATTCATAAATTCATAGCAATTCCCGATCGCCCAAAGCGAACGGCATTTCAGGACGTGTCGACCAAGGTCGACACCCACCGGAACGAGTCATGACATCCGTACCGCGCGCTACCAGTCCGCGCGCAGGCCGATGTTGCCTTCGATGATGCGGCGCTTCTCGTTGCGGTCACCGCCCAGCTCGCGCGTGTAGTCGGCCACCGCGTACGCGCTGATGGTGCGGTTGAAGCGCCCTACCACGCCGACACCGGCTTCGAGCGCGCGTGAGCGCTGCGAATTGATGATCGTGTCGTCGTCGAAGCGGATGCGGTCCTCGCCGGAGCGGCCATGCCGGTAATTCAGCTTGAAATACGGCTGCCAGCCGTTGTCGGCCAATTGATAATCGCCGGCCAGACGCAGGCCGATGCGGCCGGTCCAGGCGTTGTCGTTGTCGAAACGCACGCTCGACACCTCATCGCGGCGGTCGTCCAGCGACGTGCGTTGCCAGATCACCTGTAGCTGCGGTTCCAGCCACCATGCGGACTGCCCAAACCGCAGCAGCGGCTTGCCGGCCTCCACAGACACGCTGGTGCCATCACCGCTCAAGCCGAAGCCAAGCCCGCGCGAGGAACGCACGCGGCCGTCGTAACGGCTCTGCATCGCCACGGCGTCGATGTAGCCGCCGCTGCTGTCGGTGAACGTCCAGTACAGGCCCACGTGCTTGTCGTCCAGGCGGTTCTGGCCCACCTGCACGTTCTCCCAGCCCAATGCCAGGCCGGTGGTCTTGCCCTGCGCGCGGGTGCGGCCGACGAACACGCCGATCTGGTTGCGATGGTTGTCGGAGGCAGCGGCCCACACGTCGAGACCAGCCTGCAGGCCCATCACATCGCCATCGAAGCCGGGCTGCGCATCGCCCTTCCAGTGGATCTCGCTGCTCTGCCCCACCAAGCGGCCCCAGGCGGTGCGGAATGCGCCCTGGTTGTACAGCAGGCGCTGCTCGCCCTGCCGCTCGTGGAAGGTGCCGAGGCTGGCCAGCGAGGTCTCGCGCAGGAGCGGCGGCACCACGGCATAGGTGGCAGTCTCCACGCGGTACAGCGGCACCACCGCGCCCTCGGCGGGGCGTGCACCCGGCGTCGGCGGGGCACCGGTTCCGGGCAGCGCACCGCCGGCCACTGGCACGTCCGGCACGGCTGGATCGCTGGGTGGCGCCACCGGCGCGGGTTCCGGTGGCGGTGGTGGCGGCGCGGTCTCGCCCGCGGTCAGGTCCGGATCGGTGGCGCCTTCGGGCGGCGGCGGCGGTGCCGGGATGATCGGCGGCGGTGGGGCCACTGGAGGCGTCAGCGGTGGCGGTGTCGCGCTGCCGCCACCGTTGGGTGCTGGCGTCGGCCCGGTCACCAGCGTCGAACGCAGGTACCAGTTCTCGGCGGTACCGGCACTGACACCGCCCTTGAACAGGAAGTACTCGTAGGCACCGGCCGCAACCGGTGCGAACAGCGAGAACGCGCCCGGCGCGGTGCGGCCACCATTCAAGGCCTGCACCACCAGGATGCCATCGGCCAGCGTGGCGGCGCCGCTACCGCCGGCATTGAGCACGCCGATGCCGGTGGTCCCGGTGGCAGTACCGCCGTCGATCACCAGACGGTCGCTGGTGGACTTGTCCGCGCCCAGCACGGTACGCAGGTAAAGGCCACCGCCATCGCCTCGATAATTGCCACGCACGGTGAACACGTCGCCCGCGCCGGTACCGGTCAGGTCGATGCGCCCGGCATTGACCATCTCCACCAGTGCGCCACTGTTGAACGGACGGATGGCATGGCTGCCACTGCCCGCATACACGGTACTGGTGTCATCCACGGTGAGCGTGCCGGTGCCGGTTGCGCTGTCGCCCAGCACCAGGTCGCCATCGAAGCTCAGCTCGGTGCTGTTGGTCAGGCTGATCGTCTCCCAGTTCTGGAAGCGGCCCACGCCCGTGGTCTTGACGTTGCTCAGGTTGAGCTGGTCGATGCCACTGCCGCCGTCGAACAGCGGCACCGCACCTAGGTTGCCTTGGTTGAGGTTGCTGAGGTTGGCCACGTCGTTGTCCGGGCCCATGTCGATCGCGCCGTAGACGATGCCGCCGCCATTCCAGTTGAAGGTGTCATCGCCGGTACTGAGCAGTACCTGCCCGCGCACGGTGCCGTCGGTGATGGTCACGCTGTCGTTGCCGCCGCTGACGCTTATGTTGCCGCCGATGTAGGCGGTACCCGAGATGATGATGGTATCGGTGTCGAAACCGGTCACCACATTGCCATCCACGGTGCCGCCGGACTGGTCCCACAGGTTCTTGTCCAGCTTCATGTTGACGCGGCCGATGCGGCCACCGGTCATCCACGCCTGGTCGCCATCCTCGAACGCGCCGATGATGCGGCCACCACTCATGCGGAAGGTATCGATGTTGTCGCCCTGCTGCAGCGCGCCGATCGTGCCGCCACTCATGACGAAATCATCGCGGCCACTGCCCTGCGCTACCAGGCCGGTGACGGTGCCGCCGGTGACGGTCATCTGGTCATCGCCGTTGCCCTGGTCGACGCTGTCGATGGTGCCATTGCCCAGCAGCAGCACATCGTTGCCATCCCCTTGCAGGACGCCGCCGCTGATGCTGCCGGCCTGCATGTCCAGGCGGTCGTTGCCTGAATCGAACTGTACGCCGGTGCGCCCGCTGATCGTTCCGCGGTTGACCAGCACGCTGTCGCCCGCACCGACGAACTGCAGGGCGGTGTTGTTGCCGGTGCTGATGCTGCCCGCATTTTCGACACGGCTGCCGCCACCGAGCTGGACCGCCACACCGCCCACCGAACTGATCGTGCCCAGGTTGGACAACAGATGCCCACCAGCACCAACAAGCGAAATCGCGCTGCTGCCGCCGCTCTGCTGCAGTTGTGCCGTGTTGGCGATATTGATGGTGATGCCGGCCGCGCCATTGGCCGTGATGGGAACAGTCTGCGGGTTCGGCGCATTGGCATCGCAGGTGACCGTCTGGCCGGCGACGGGGGCGGCGCTGTCACAGCCGGCCCAGGCGACGCTGGCACTCAGCAGCATGACGGACGGGACAGCCAGGGCCTGCAGCACGGAAACGGTGAGGCGGCGCGGACGGAAAGCGCGCGGAACGGCACGGGACATACAGCACTCCTGGACAAGGGATCAGGAACTGCGGATATGCGGTACTGCGCAGGCAGTCTGCCGTGTGGTGAACGGTTTCGATAGGTGAAATTGCGTGGCGGCCATCACAGTTCAGTTGCGAACTTGATCGGCCATCACCCCACCTCCACGTGGCTGAAATTATTCATCTTTGCAGCGGTCACAGGCCGCGCGGAGAGCATCCACGCATGGCGTGGATGAGGTGCCATCAGATCTTCAGATAGATCTTCCGCCGGTCCAGCCACCATGCCACGCCCCACCACAGCGCGACAAACACCAGCGCCTGCAGCATGGACGCCAGCTCCAGCGCCTGCGGCATTGCGGTGGCCAGTCGCTGCCAGACCCACCCCCAAACCCCGGTAGCCATCAGCACCACCGACATCACCGATGCGCCCAGATACGCCGTGATCGCATTGACGCCGAAGCGCCGGCCCAGCGCCGGCCAGCCCTTCTGGTCGATCAACAGGTGGCCCAGCCACAGCCCCAGCGCCGCCAGGCCACCGGTCCACAGCACGTAGCTGGGCGTCCACAACTGCTTGTTCAACGGCAGCACCACCGCCAGCAGCAGGCCCAACACCGCAGTCGCCACACCCAGCCCGGCCAGCGCCGCGGCACGTCCGCTGCGCAGCAGGCCTCCGGCCAACAGCCCGAGCACGGTACTGGCCAGCGCGCCCAGCGTGCTCAGCAATCCTTCCGGGTCATGGCCCAGCCCGGCATCGGCGTGCCATTGATAGATCCACGGCGCGAACAACGCGGTATCCAGGCGGCTGGCCGGGTTGGTCCATGGCGCCAGGTCACCGATGCCCAGCAGCAACACGGTGTACCCCACCAGCAGCGCGATCAGAGCGCCCACCTGCACGCGCGGCCGCGCGTAGACCGCCAGCACGCCCACCAACGCCGCACACACCGCGATGCGTTGCAGCACGCCCCAGATGCGGAAGTGATGGGTATCCAACGCCCACCAGATCAGCAGGTGCAGCAGCGCACCGGCCAGCAGGATGCGCAGCGCGCGCTCCAGCACGCCGCGCGCCAGTGCAGGTCGCGCCGACACGTCCAGCGCGCGCGGCGCTACGCTGAACGCCATCGACACGCCCACCAGGAACAGGAAGAACGGGAACACCAGATCGGTGGGCGTGCAGCCATGCCATTCCGAATGGCGCAGCGGTGCGAACACCGCACTCCAGTCGCCCGGGTTGTTGACCAGCAGCATCGCCGCCACGGTGATGCCACGCAGGGCGTCGATCGAGCCCAGTCGGCGTGGCGGCGTCGGGTTCATCAGGCGGCCTCGTACTGTCCGGCAATCCAGGTGCCACGCACCTGCAGGGCATCATCCAGCAGCACCAGGTCGGCCTGGTAGCCCTCGGCGATGTGCCCCAGGCGGTCGTCGACGTTGAGGAACTGCGCCGGGTAAGTCGAGGCCATGCGTGCGGCTTCGGCCAGCGGCTGGCCGAGCAGCTGCACGGTGTTGCGCACGGCGGTGGCCATGTCCAGCGCCGAGCCGGCCAGCGAACCGGCGGCATTGCGCACCACGCCGTCGATGGCGGTGATGGTTTCGCCGTAGAGCACGTAGCTGGGATCATCGGCACCGACCGGCGGCATCGCATCGGTCACCAGCAGCACGCGGCCGCGCGGCTTGGCCGCCAGCGCCACGCGCAGGCTGGCCGGATGCACATGCACGCCATCGACAATGACGCCGATCCAGCTGTCGCGGTCTTCCAGCGCAGCGCCCACCGCACCGGGCTCACGGCCCTGCAGCGGCGACATCGCGTTGTACAGATGGGTGAAGCCACGCACCCCAGCATCCAGTCCGGCGCGAATCTCTTCGTACGTGCCAGCAGTGTGGCCAGCAGCAACGATCACGCCACGTTCGACCAGCGCACGGATGGTCTCCAGCGGCACGCGTTCCGGCGCCAGTGTCAGCAGGGTCACGCCGTTGTCCAGCGAGGCGGCCAGCGCGATCTCTTCTTCGTCCGGCACGCGGAACTTGCTGGCATCGTGCGTGCCCTTGCGCGCCGGCGCGATGTACGGGCCTTCCAGGTGGATGCCGATCACGCCCGGCACGCCCTGCGCGATGGCCTCGCGCATCGCACCGATGGCTTCGCGCATCACCGCCACGTCATCGCTGATCAGCGTCGGCAGCATCGCGGTGGTACCGAAACGACGATGCGCCTGCGGAATGGTGCGCAGCGCCGCCACGTCCGGCGTGTTGTTGAACAGCGCGCCGCCACCGCCATTGACCTGCACATCGATGAAGCCGGGCAGCAGCCAGCCGCCGTCCAGATCGATCTGCTCGGCCGCCTGGCCCAGCTGCGGTGCAGCGTCAGGCAGCAGCGCGCTGATGCGACCGTCCTCGATCACCACCGCCAGATCGTCGCGGAACTCCTCGCCAGCCAGGATGCGGGCGTTGCGCAGGACCGTGGCCATCACACCGTCTCCGTAACCTTGTTCAGATGCGGCGGCAGATCCGGGTTGAAACCACGGCGCAGCGCCAGCGCATTGATTGCGCGATAGAAGCTCTGCACGGTCAGCAACGGTGCGCACAACGGATGCGGCGCTGCAGCCACCGGCAGGTTGCCGCCGGCCCCGGCCAGCCACACCTGCGCGCCCCGGGCAGAAAATTCCTCGACCACCGCGCGGGTGCCGGCGCCGGTTTCATCGGGCTGCGCGAAGGCCAGCACCGGGAATCCACGGTCAACCAGCGCCATCGGGCCGTGCTTGACCTCGGCCGAGCTGTAGGCTTCGGCATGCAGGCTGCAGGTTTCCTTGAACTTCAGCGCCGCTTCCTGGGCCGCCCCCAAGCCCAGGCCACGGCCGAGCACGAACAGGTTGGTGGCCTCGACCAGGCCTTCGGTCACCGCGCTCCAGTCGCACTGCCACGCCTCACGCAGCGCGTCGGGCAGCAGGTCCAGCGCCGCACGCAGGCTGCTGTCCTGCTTCCAGTACGCGGCCAGCTGCAGCAGCGCGGCCAGCGACGCCAGGTAGCTCTTGGTCGCCGCCACGCTCTTTTCGGCACCTGCGTGCAGCGGAATGACCGTGTCGGCCAGCTGCGCCAGCGGTGAATCCTCGACGTTGACCAGCGCGATCACGCGCGCACCGGCCGCCTTGGCGGCCTCGGCGTTGCGCAGCAGGTCCGGGCTCTTGCCCGACTGCGAGATGACGATGAACAGTGCGCCGCGCAGCTGCAATGGTGCGGCGTAGACCGACCCCACCGATGGCGAGGCCGACGCGACCACCAGGCCCAGCTGGGTTTCCAGCAGATACTTGCCATAGGTGGCGGCATGGTCGGAGCTGCCGCGTGCACAGGTGACCACGAACGGCGGCGGTGCAGCACGCAGGCTGGCGGCCAGGGTTTCGATGATGGCGTGGTTGCGCGAGAACTGGCGCGCAACCACGTCGGCCGCTTCAGCGGCCTCGGCGAACATCAGGGTGGACGTGGGGTCTGACAGCGACATGGCAGGCTCAGGCAGGATCGGAAGGAAGGGGGCGTGCGCCGGCGGGGCGCATCGGCGCGGTCGAACCACGCACCACCAGCTGCGGCACGAAGCCCTGGTTGTGCAGCGGCGCCGGCGCGTCGTCGTAGGCATCGCTGCGCAGCTGCGCGATCAGCAGGCGCGCGGCGTGGCGGGCGATGTCTTCGGTGGCCTGCTTGGCGGTGGTCAGCGGCGGCCACGACTGGCGCGAGAACGGGCTGTCCTCGAAACCGGCAATGGACAGGTCGTAGGGCACGTTCATGCCGGCCGACTTTGCGGCTGCCAGTACACCGGCGGCGATTTCATCGTTGGAACCGAAGATGGCGGTAGGTGGCTCGCGCAGCGCCAGCAGGCGGCGCGCACCGCGGAAACCGTCATCGAAGGTGTAATCGCCCTGCACCACCAGGTGCTTGTCCACGGTCATGCCGTAGTCCTTCAGCGCGGCTTCGTAACCGGCGTAGCGCTCGCCCGAAGACCGGTGCGAGCTGCCGCCCCAGAGGAAGCCGATGCGCTGGTGGCCCAGCTGGATCAGGTGCTCGGTGATCTCGTAGGCGGCCTCGCGGTCGTCCACGAACACACAGGCGCCATCGGCCGGGTCTTCGGTGGCGGCAATGATGCGCACCAGCTTGATGCCGCGCGCGGTCAGCGCCTGGATCAGGTCGCGGCGCTCGGACATGGGCGCGGTCAGCACCAGCCCGGCCAGGCGCGAACGCTGCACCCAATCGGCCAGCTCGTCGGCCAGCAGCGGCGAACTGGAATCGCAGGGGTGGATCTGCAGGCCGAAACCGGTCTCGCGGCACGCGGCCAGTACGCCGTTCTGCACGCCGATGATGTGGTACGGGTTCGGGTTGTCGTAGACCAGCCCGATCACGAAGGTAGTGCCGCTGCGCAGGTTGCGCGCGGACGGATCGGGCTCGTAGTCGAGCTCGGCGATGGCACGCAGCACCCGCGCACGGGTGGCCTGCATCACCGAGGGCTCGTTGTTGATCACCCGCGAGACCGTCTTCAGCGAGACCTTGGCCTTCTCCGCAACGTCCTTGATGGTCGCTCTGCGCATGGGTTTTCCCTGGGGTTGGCTGCCGTCCATCATCGCCGATCAAGCCTTGTCCTGCGGCAGGCCGGCACGATGGCCGATCACCGAGTAGAACAGGATGTACAGGTAGCACGGCACCATCAGCAGCACGAACACCAGCTGGAAGTCGATGTGCTGCTTGAGCACGGCGAACAGCTGCGGAATGATCGCGCCGCCGGCAATACCCATCACCAGCAGGGCCGAGCCGGTCTCGGTGAAGCGACCCAGGCCGCGGATCGCCAGCGGGAAGATCGCCGGCCACATCATGGCGTTGGCGAAGCCCAGCAGGGCCACGAAGGCCACCGACACGTAGCCGTGGGTGGCCCAGGCGCCGAGGCAGAACACCACGCCCAGCACCGCCGAAATGGTCAGGTAGCGCGACTGCGAGACCAGGCCAGGGATCGCCAGCAGGCCGACCACGTAGCCGGCCAACATCGCACCCAGCGTCAGCGAGGTGAACATCTTGGTCTGGTCCAGCGGCAAGCCGAAACCGTGGCCGTAGGTGCCGATCGCATCACCGGCCATGACTTCCACGCCTACGTACACGAACAGGCACAGCACGCCCAGCCACAGATGCGGGAACTGGAAGATGCTGCGGCGCTCGGCCGTTCCCGGTGCCCCTGACGGCGTTGCATTGGCTTCGGAGGACTTGATCTCCGGCAGAGGCGAGAACAGCACGGCCACCGCCAGCACCACCAGCAGCGCGGCCATCGCAAGGTACGGCGCATGGATCTTGGCGGCGAACTCATTGAGCAGGGCCACTTTGGTGACCGCGTCGGCCGCCTGTACCTGCTTGTCCAGGTCACCGATGCCATGCAGTACCAGGGTGCCGATCAGCACCGGCGCCAGCATGCCGGCGATCTTGTTGCAGATGCCCATCAGCGCGATGCGACGCGCTGCGGTCTCGATCGGGCCGAGGATGGAGATGTAGGGATTGATCGCCGTCTGCAGCAGGGCCAGCCCGCTGCCGATCACGAACAGCCCGCCGAGCGCACCCGGGTACCAGCGCTGGGTCGCGAACTCACCGAACAGCGCGGCCCCCCCGGCCATCACCAGCAGGCTCAGGCTCAGGCCCTTCTTCATGCCGGTGCGGCGCAGGATCCAGGACGCCGGCAGGGCCAGGAAGAAATAGGACAGGTAGAACACCATCAGCACCAGGAAGGCACCGACCTCGCTGAGTTCGAAGGCCAACTTGACGAAGGTGATCAGCGGGCCGTTGAGCCAGGTGAAGAAGCCGATCAGGAAGAACAACACGCCAACGATGGCGATGGAGGTGGCCACGTTCGGGCGCGCGCTTGCAGCGGGGACGGCGGACATCAGGAGGGCTCCTGCGGCGACGGCCGCAGAACGCGGCGTCGGAGAGTGGCTGGGAACAACGTTGTCACATTCTTTCGATGGACAACGGCGGTTTGTCAACTTCCATGCACGCCTGCCTGAACCTCGTGCTGCATTGCGCAAGTCCACCGCGGTACGCCCCGCTGAATGCGCGGCAGTCCTAGAGCCACGTGCGGCAATGGCTCCCACGTGAAACTCGCACTCACACCATGTAAACGTTTACTGCACGCCGCGTTCGTTGCAACGCAGCAACGAAAGTGTCACGAACTCGTTGACATCGTTGTCAGCGCGGTTACAGACTCCGCCACAATCGCCGCCCCGGTTCCGGGCCGGCCCCACCTGACAGCAGGAGCCCGCGTGACCGCCAGCCACCCCGCCCCGGCCCATGTCCTGTCCCGCGTTGCGCCCTCGTTCCTGGCCGCCGACGTCGGTGGCACCCATGTGCGCGTGGCCCGGGTCCAGGCCAGCGGTGATGCCGCCCACCCGGTGCAGGTGCTGGAGTACCGCAAGTACCGCAATGCCGACCACGCCGGCCTCAGCGCGATCCTGTCCGACTTCCTCGGCGAAGGCCCGCGGCCCACGCATTGCGTGGTCGCCAGCGCCGGCTACGCCCGCGAGGACGGCACCGTGATCACCGCCAACCTGCCGTGGCCGCTGTCGGCGCGCCAGGTGGAAGCCGACGTCGGCCTGCAGCGGGTCTACATCGTCAACGACTTCGAAGCGGTGGCCTATGCCGCCGCGCAGGTGGACGCCAGCGGCGTGCTGCACCTGTGCGGGCCGGACACCGCCACGCGCGGCCCGACCCTGGTGGTCGGCCCCGGTACCGGTCTGGGCGCCGCGCTGTGGATCCCCACCGCGCACGGCCCGGTGGTGCTGCCCACCGAGGCCGGCCAGCCGACCCTGGCCGCCAGCACCGAACTGGAAATGGCCATCGTCCGCCACATGCAGCGCGACCGCGCCCATGTGTCGATCGAACATGCGATCTCCGGCCCGGGCCTGATGAACCTGTACCGCGCGGTGTGTGCGCTGCAGGGGCGGGCACCGACGCTGGCCAGCCCCGATGCAGTCACCGCTGCGGCCATGGCCGACAGCGATGCGCATGCGCGCCAGGCGCTGGATGTGTTCTGCGGCCTGCTCGGCAGCACCATCGGCGACATGGCCCTGTTCTACGGCGCCCACGGTGGCGTCTACCTGGCCGGCGGCATCCTGCCGCAGATCCGCGAATACCTGCGCGCCAGCACCTTCGTCGAACGCTACCTGCAGAAGGGGCCGATGGGCGAAGCACTGGCACGCATCCCGGTGAAGGTCGTCGAGCACGGCCAGCTGGGCGTGGTCGGCGCTGCCAGCTGGTACCTGCAGCAATCGGCCGCCTGACACCGCAACAGGCTTCAACGCAATCGCAGCACGCAGTACGTGGCACGCCAACGCACGGGACTTCGCCGCCGCCCCGCGCATGTCATCGCAACCGTAACCGAACACCGCCGCCGGCACCCAATCGAGTGATGAGGAGAGACATCATGAACACCCGCAAGACCCTGCTTTCGGCCGCCATCGTCAGCTGCATCGCCTTCAGTGCGCACGCGCAGCAGGCGGCCCCGACCGCCACCGATCTGGACACCGTGACCGTTACCGGCATCCGTGGCTCGATGGAAAAGTCGCTGGACACCAAGCGCGAAGCCAATGCGCGTGTGGAAGTGGTCACTGCCGAAGACGTGGGCAAGCTGCCCGCGCATAACGTGGCCGATACCCTGCAGCGCCTGCCGGGCGTGAACATCAGCTCGTCCAGCGCCGATGAAGGCGGTTTCGACGAAGCCGACCGTGTCAGCCTGCGCGGCACCAGCCCGAGCCTGACCCAGACCCTGATCAACGGCC
This sequence comes from Stenotrophomonas sp. YJH_SMC_37, assembly GCF_059370035.1. Taxonomy (NCBI): domain Bacteria; kingdom Pseudomonadati; phylum Pseudomonadota; class Gammaproteobacteria; order Lysobacterales; family Lysobacteraceae; genus Stenotrophomonas; species Stenotrophomonas sp. YJH_SMC_37. The sequence continues at coordinate 28,170 of NZ_JCAFTG010000016.1, read as the reverse complement.
ACAGCGTCGGCTCGGCCGACTGGTTCGTGCTCAGCCAAGGTAGCAATGTCGGCCGCAGCGTCAGCTACACCCTGCTGCCGTCGGAACTGGTGCGCTCGGTGGAGGTGAACAAGTCCTCGCAGGCCAAGCTGCAGGACGGCGGCACCACCGGCACCGTCAACATCCTCACCCGCAAGCCGCTGGAATTTTCCAAGCAGATCACCGCTGAAGCCTCGATCGGCGCGGTGCGCTCGGACCAGGCCAAGTCGACCGACCCGCAGCTGTCGGGCCTGTTCAACTACAAGAACGACGACGGCACCTTCGGCGTGATGGTGCAGGGGTTCAGCCAGAAGCGTGAACTGCGTCGTGAAGCGCAGGAAATCCCGTCGGGCTTCTTCAAGATCGACCCGAACGGCACCGTAGCCAAGTCGAACCCGGACCTGGCCGGTGTCTATGCGCCCGCCCTGCTCGGCTCGACCCTGTTCGAGCAGACCCGCGAGCGCAAGGGTGGCCTGATCTCACTGCAGTTCAAGCCGGCCGACAATCTGACGCTGGGCCTGGAAGGCTTCAGTTCCAAGATGGAAGCCAACAACTACAACCGCAACTTCATGTTGTGGGGTAGCAAGATCATGGGCGACGACAAGGACGACGCCGGCGTGATCACCCGCCCGGGCCAGGCCCCGCTGCCAGGCTATGTGGTCAAGGATGGCGTGCTGACCAACGCCAACTTCGCAGGCGTCGCCGGTACGCCGTACGCGGTGTACGACATGATCTACCGCGAGGCCACCGCCAAGAGCAACTACATCACCCTCGATGCCGACTGGCAGATCAACGACAGCCTCAACGCCAAGTTCCAGGCCGGCAGCACCAAGGGTACCGGCACCACGCCGCGCCAGTTCATCGCGGAAGTGACCGTGGCTGACGGCGGCGGCGCCAACTGGACCACCCACGGCAACGGTTCGCCGGTGGACTGGAACGTCGGCGGCGACATCAGCCCGAACGGCGTGACCAGCTTCGGCACCTGGGGCAACCAGGAAGTCACTGCCGAAGACAAGGAAAAGTGGTTCACGGCGGACTTCAATCAGTACTTCAACGATGGCGGCGTGCTGAACTCGCTCGACTTCGGCGTGCGCTATGCCGACCACAAGCGCGAGGCGCTGTCGCCGGAAGGCGCAACGCCGGGCGCGATCTGGGACGCACTGAAGGGCGCCCCCACCGGCAGCTTCCCGGGTGGCTTCGCCGGCGGCATCGGCGGCAATTTCCCGCGCAACATCTGGTACTACACCCCCGGTGCGCTGAAGGACGCAGTGCTCAACAACTCCACCTGGCTGGCCGGCAATGACGGCCCGACCGGTCGCCACAACTATGGCGCCGAGTGGAAGGTGGCCGAAAAGAACTTCGCCGGCTATGTCCAGGCCAACTTCAGCGGCGACCGTTGGAGCGGCAACGTCGGCCTGCGCTACGTCAACATCAAGCAGGACATCGACACCTACCAGGCGGTCAGCGATATCGCCAACGCCGACGTCAGCAGCCTGTTCGGCAAATGGAAGGCGCTGTCGTTCGAAAACAAGCACGACCGCATCCTGCCCAGCGCGAACCTGAAGTTCGATCTGGCCGATGACCTGGTGTTCCGCTTCGCCGCGTCGCAGACCCAGACCCTGCCGGACTTCTCGGCACTGGGCGCATCGTCCTGGGGTTCGGACCTGACCAAGGTCGGCGGTGGCGGCAACCCGAAGCTGAAGCCGGTGCTGTCGACCAACTTCGACGCCAACCTGGAGTGGTACTTCATGCCGCGCGGCCTGGTGTCGCTGGGCGCGTACTCGATGAACCTGAAGGACTACGTGGCCTTCGGCACCCAGACCCAGATGCTGTACAGCGAGCTGAGCAACCAGCTGGAGGCCTACCAGGTCGCCGTGCCGGTCAACGCCGACGGCAAGGTCTACGGCATGGAGTTCGCCTACGAACAGCCGCTGGGTGAGAACTTCGGCCTGAACGCCAACTACACCTACGCCGACGGCAGCACCTCCCACACCTGGGAAGACGGCAGCAACAACCTGCTGGGTACCTCGAAGAACACCTACAACGTGGGTGCCTACTTCGAGAATGATACCTTCGGTGCGCGCGTCAGCTACACCTACCGGTCCTCGTTCCTGATCGGTCTGAAGGGCGCGAGCCCGTACTACCAGGATGATTTCGGCACACTGTCGCTGTCGCTCAGCTACAAGGCGACCGACTGGATGAGCGTGAGCTTCGATGCGCTGAACCTCAACAACCCGACCCTGAAGTACTACCAGAGCGCCTCGATCCCGAGCGCGTTCTATGAGAACGGTCGCCAGTACTACCTCAACTTCCGCTTCAAGTACTGATCCAGCGGCGGCAACATCGCCGAGTCGTGCACGCACGCCGGGCCTGGTCATTCCGGGCCCGGCGTTTTTCATGTATAGCGTTCATCGCACCGTTCCAAGGAGTCGTTCCGATGGTCAAGCCTTCCCGCGCCCGGATGCGCAGCGCGCTGCTGGGCAGCCTGATTGCCCTGCTGCCGGCACTGCCGGCGCTGGCCGCCGATCCCACGCCGGCCACCGAAGCACCCGGCCCGCAGCTGCGCACCGGCAGCCTGATGCTGATTCCCGCGCCAGCCACCGTGCAGCGCGGCCAGGGCAGCGGCATCACCGTACGCGCCGATACCGCGCTGCACGCCGAAGGCGAAGCCGCGCAGCGCGTCGCCACCCAGTTCACCGACCTGCTGGCGCGCAGTGGCGGTCCGCGCCTTACGCCGGCCAAGGGCAAGACGGCAGCCGCCCCGGGCGGCATCCGCTTCCAGATCGTGCCCACCTTCCGTGACAGCGGCGAGAGCTACACGCTGGAAAGCACCGCGCATGGCGTGGTGATCCAGGCCGGCAACGAAACCGGCCTGTTCTACGGCGCAACCACGCTTGCCCAGCTGGCCACGGGCGGAAGCAACGGCGTGCTGCCCGCGGTACAGATCCAGGACGCGCCGCGCTTCAGCTGGCGCGGTTTCATGCTCGACTCGGCACGGCATTTCCAGAGCCTGGACGAGATCAAGCGCGTGCTCGATGCGATGGCCGCGCACAAGCTCAATACCTTCCACTGGCACCTGACCGATGACCAGGGCTGGCGCATGGAGATCAAGCGCTACCCCAAGCTGACCGAGGTGGGAAGCTGCCGCCTGCCGGCGGGTGATGGCGGCGTCGATCCGGCCAATGGCCAGGAGCATCCGTACTGCGGCTTCTACACGCAGGAGCAGATCCGCGAAGTGATCGCCTATGCCGCCAAGCTGCATATCCAGGTGATTCCGGAAATCGACGTGCCCGGCCATGCCACCGCCGCGATTGCCGCGTACCCGGAACTGGGTTCGATCGACACCCCGCTGAAGCCGATCAGTGAATGGGGCGTGTTCCCGAACCTGTTCAACGTGGAAGACAGCACCGTCACCTTCCTCGAGAACGTGCTGGAAGAAGTGATCGAACTGTTCCCTGCGAAGTACGTGCACGTGGGCGGCGACGAGGCAGTCAAGGACCAGTGGGAAGCCTCGAAGCAGGTGCAGCAGCGCATGCGTGCACTGGGCATCAAGGATGAAATGGCCATGCAGAGCCACATCATCAAGCGCCTGGAGACCTTCCTGGAGAAGCACGACCGGCGCCTGATCGGGTGGGACGAAATCCTCGAAGGCGGCCTGCCACCGCAGGCCACGGTGATGTCGTGGCAGGGCACCGAAGGTGGCCTGGCCGCGGCCAGTGCTGGCCATGACGTGGTCATGTCGCCGGTGGGCTACCTCTATCTGGATTACCTGCAGACGGCCTCGCCGAACGAACCGCCGGGCCGCCCGGCCCAGGTCAACCTCGGCAAGCTGTACAACTACGAGCCGGTGCCGGCCGAGCTGGCGGCCGACAAGCGCCAGCACATTCTCGGTCTGCAGGCCAACATGTTCACCGAGCACACGCGCACCTACGCACGCCTGCAGCACAACCTGTTCCCGCGCCTGGCGGCAGTGGCCGAGACCGGCTGGAGCACGCCGGAACATCGCGACTTCCGCGATTTCCTCGCGCGCCTGCCCGCGCAGCTGCAGCGCTACCGCGCCTGGGGCCTGGCCTACGCGCAGACCCCGTTCGAAGTGGGCGTGGACTACACCAACAACCGCGCCGCCAACACGGTGACCGTGTCGCTGGCCAATCCGCTGGGCTATGAAGTGCGCTACAGCACCGATGGCCAGCCGGTGACGGCGCAGTCGCCGCTGTACCAGCAGCCGCTGACCGCGCAGCTGCCCGCTACCGTGCAGGCCGCCGCGTTCTACCAGGGCCAGATGCTGGCGGCGAAGCCGACGGTCGCGGCGTTCAGCGCACAATCGCTGCTCAGCCGCCGCAGCGATGAGCTGCTCAGCTGCGTGGGCAAGAAGGGGCTGGTGCTGCGCCTGGAGGACGATGGCCCGCGCGAAGGAAATCGCGCGGTGTTCAACGTGGATATCTTCCAGCCCTGCTGGCGCTGGCCGCAGGCGCAGCTGGACGGCGTCGGCAGCGTGGAAGTCCGTGCCGGGCGCATCCCCTACTACTTCCAGCTGGCCCACGACGAGCCGAAGCGTCGCTTCGAAAAAGCGAGGCGCGCGCATGGCGAGATGCAGGTGCGTCGCGGAGATTGCAGCGGCAAGGTGCTGGCCGAAGTACCGCTGCCGGCCACGCCCGATGCCGATGGCTTCGTGACGCTGCGTACGGCGCTGCCGAAGGGGACGCAGGGCACCGGTGACCTGTGCATCAACTTCACCGGCGACACGCGCCCGGCGATGTGGGTGCTGGATGAGGTCACGCTCAGGTAGGTGCCAACCTTGGTTGGCGCTTTGCGGCCGGATCCACGCATGGCGTGGATCTACTGTAGAGCCGAGCCCATGCTCGGCTTTCCGGTTGAAAGGCAGCCGAGCATGGGCTCGGCTCTACAGGAACCTCACCCTCGCCAGCGCAGCAGCAGGTCGCGCAGCGGGGTCAGGGCCGTGACCATGCCGACCAGCACGCCCACCGTGTTGGCGATGGCGTCCATCGGGTCGGCCATGCGGTTGCTGGTCAGTGCGCCCTGCGCGAACTCGATGCCGATGCCCATCAACACCAGGGCCACGCCCACCCACAGCAGCGGCCTGCCGCGGCGGAACAGCTGCACAGCGCTGCCGGCCAGGATGAAGTAGGCGACGAAGTGCTCGCCCTTGTCGCTGTTTTCCGGCAACGGAATCGGCGGTGGCGGGATCAGGCAGACCACAATCACCAGCAGCACGGCCAAACCCCACAGCACGGCCCAAAACCGCGGCCGCCGCAGCGGCTTGATCACCGGCAACACCTCGCTCACAGGCGCCAGCTCAGGTCACCCAGTTCGAAGGCCGGTTCGAAATCGACGCCACGCTGCAGGCCGATGGCCTGGAAGCGCTCGCCCATCTCGGTCGGCAGGGTCAGCTTCTTCACCTGGTCGCGCAACTGGATGCGGCCGACCTCGTCGGTGCGTTCCTCGGCCAGCAGCAGCACCTGGTCCAGGCCGTTGCCGAGCAGGAAGCTGGCCTGGCTGCAGTAGCCCGCCAGCTCGAAACCGCCGTGCATGCCGGCCTCGGCTATCGCGGTGAAATCCACCGACGCGGTGATGTCCTGCAGGCCCGGCCAGCGGTGCACGTCGTTGTGCACGTGGTGGCGGTAGAACGCGCGCACGGTGCCCTCATCGCGGTCGTGCTGGTAGAACTCGCTGCGACTGTAGCCGTAGTCGACGAACAGCATCGCACCACGCTGCATGCCACCAGCCACCGCCTGCAGCCAGTACGGCAGCTGCGGCAACACTTCGGAACGGTAGCCCTCGGCGAAAGGCTTTTCCAGGTAGCGCTCGATATGGCGCACCGCACCGTTGAGCAGGATGTCGGCCGGCTGCGCACCACGGATGAAATTGCCTTCGGCGTCCAGCTCGACGGTTTCCTCGTAGACCTCGCCATCGCGGATCAGGAAGCGCGGGGTCGGCAGCGCGTCGATCACCTCGTTGGCGAACACCACGCCTTCCCAGTCCTCGTCGAACGGGCGGTCGACCCAGTCCACGCGCGCGGCCAGCTCGGCCGGCAGGTTCTGCTGCAGACGCTGCTGCTGGCGCTCGCGCAGATCGGCACTGGGTTCGAGGATGGCATAGCGCGACGGCAGCGCATCCAGCTCGGCCAGGCGCAGCAGCACTGCCTCGGCGAAGGCGCCGGTGCCGCCGCCCAGCTCCAGCATCCGCGCCTGCGCGCCGAGCTGGGCGAACACCGGCGCCAGCGCATTGGCCACGCTGCCGGCAAACAGGCTGCCAAGCTCGGGCGCGGTGGTGAAGTCACCACTGCCACCGAACTTGCTGGCGCCGGCGCTGTAGTAACCCCAGCCAGGGGTATACAGGCACAGCTCCATGAAGCGCGAGAAGGGCATCGCCCCGCCCTGGGCAAGGATCTCGGCGCGCAGGGCGGCGGCCAGCTGGTCGCTGTGGGCCAGGGCATCGGCTTCGGGCAGGGGGAAGGTGGGCTGCATGGCGTCTTCGAATGCGGTGACAATGGTGCACAGGATAGCCGAGCCTTGGAGGACCCTCGATGAGCGATACCCACCCCGTGGTCCTGATCACCGGCAGCGCGCGCCGGATCGGTGCGGCCATCGCCCGCCAGTTCCACGCCTGTGGCTGGTCGGTGGTACTGCATGCCAACACCTCCAGCGCCGAACTGCAGCAGGCCGCGTTCGATTTCGACAATGTGCGGCCGGGCAGCGTGCTGGCCCTGCAGGCCGACCTGCGTGACGCCGACGCCCTGCCCGACCTGGTGGAACAGGCCGTCACCCACTTCGGCCGCCTGGACGCGCTGGTCAACAACGCCTCCAACTTCTTCCCCACCCCGCTCGGCCAGGTCACCGCCGAGGCGATGGACGCACTGTATGCAGTCAATGCACGTGCGCCGCTGCTGCTGTCACAAGCGGCGGCGCCCTACCTGCGCCGCCAGCAGGGCTGCATCGTCAACCTGACCGACCTGCACGGCACCGATCCGATGCGCGACCACATCGCCTACACCATGGCCAAGGCCGCGCTGGAGATGGCCACCCGCGCACTGGCACTGGAGCTGGCGCCGAAGGTGCGGGTCAACGCGGTGGCGCCGGGTGCGATCCTCTGGCCGGAACAGGGCAAGGACGATTTCGCCCGCGAGGCGCTGCTGGCGCGCACGCCGCTGGCGCGGATCGGCACGGTCGAGGAGATCGCCGAAGCGGTCTACTGGCTGGTGGCCGAAGCCAGCTTCGTCACCGGCCACACCCTGCGCGTGGATGGTGGGCGCACCGTCAGCTGAAATCTTGCCGGCCAGCGGCCGGCACCACCGGTAGCGCCGCGCCATGCCCGGCGAGCGCAGCGGCAACAACAACCCATCATTCCAGGTCCACCACCTCGAACGCCTCGCCAAACTGCGCGTGCGCCCGCCACAGCGTGGCCAGGTCCTGCCCGCTGACCGGGTCGATGAAGCCCGGCGCGATGTCCGCCAGCGGCTTCAGCACGAAGGCATGCTTCAGTTCCGGGCGCGGAATGCGCAGGTGGCCGGGGCCTTCCACCACCAGGTCGCCGTAGAACACCACGTCGATGTCCAGGGTCCGGTCGGAGAAGCGCGGCCCGCTGCGATCGCGGCCGTGCGCGTCTTCCAGCGCGTGCAGCCAGTCGTCCAGTTCCTGCAGCGGCAGGTCGGTGTCGATCGCCACGGCGTTGTTGAGGAAGGCCGGGCCGTCGAAGCCGACCGCGGCAGTACGGTAGGCCGGCGACACCCGCAGCGCGCCGAAACGCTCGCGCAGGGCCGTCACCGCGGCGTGGAGGTAGCGGCGGGGCTGGACGTTGCTGCCCAGGCTCAGGAGCACGGTGGTCATGCGGTTCAGGTGACGGCACTTGGGGGGCGTGGACATGCCGTCGTCACGGCGGCCTGCCTACAATCCGGGACGCACATGATAGGGCACCGACATGACCTATTGCGTTGGAATCGAGGTGGACGAGGGCCTGGTCTTCGCTGCCGACACCCGGACCAATGCCTCGCTGGACGATGTGCGCGTGCATCGCAAGCTGCACGTGTTCGAATATCCCGGCCAGGCAGCCTACGTGCTGATGGCGGCTGGCAACCTGGCCACCACCCAGCTGCTGGTGTCGCGCCTGGGCCGCGACGCCGCAGAGCGGCGCGTGCCCAACCTGCGCGACATGACCCACCTGTTCGAAGCCGCCGCGTATGTGGGTCAGCTGCTGGTGGACAGCCAGGTGCACAGCAGCCACAGCGAACACGGCCATGACGGGGTCAACACCCAGGCCACGCTGATCTTCGGCGGCCAGATCGCCGGCGAGCGGCCCGGGCTGTACATGATCTACCCGCTCGGCAACGCCATTGCCGCCTCGCCGGAGACGCCCTACCTGCAGATCGGTGAATCCAAGTACGGCAAGCCGATCCTGGATCGCATCCTCAGCCCGACCACGCGGCTGGAGGACGCCGCGCGCACGGCCATCGTCTCGCTGGACTCCACCATCCGGTCCAACCTGTCGGTGGGCCTGCCGATCGACCTGGCGCTGCTGCGCGACGGTGAACTGCGTATCGGCCGGCAACTGCGGCTGGGCGCGGATTCAGCGCTGTATGCCGATATCCACCAGAACTGGTCACGGCGCCTGGAACAGGCGGTGGACGCCCTGCCGCGGTTCCCCTGGGAAACCGTGGATTGATCGACCTGACCTGCCGCCGGGCATGGCCCGGCGCTACCGAAGGCGGTGGGTAGCGCCGGGCCATGCCCGGCGATGCTTACTCAGCCCAGCGCTTCGGCCACGGCGCGGAATACCTGCTGCATCTGCAGCGGCTTGTGCAGTACATGCACCTCCACTCCGGCCGGGAAGGCGTCGGCCGAGACCGGCACCGCAGGGTCTTCCAGCACCAGCGCCGGGCCGCGGTAACCGAGCGCAGCCATCTCGCCCAGCAGCTGGCTGGCCGGCAGCAGCTTGGAGCCGGCATCGGCAATCACCAGCGCCGGCATTGCCTCCTGCTGCATCCAGCGCAGCGCCGCCGGGCCATCGGAGGCCAACTGCAGCTGGTAGCCCTGGCTGGACAGCGCGTTACCGAGCAGCGACAGGCGCGTGGCTTCCCCATCGACCACCAGGATCGACTGGCCGCTGCCCAAGGCCACCAGCTGTTCGATCGGCTCGCTGCCGTCGATGATCTCGTGCATCGGCAGGCGCAGTTCGAAGCAGGTGCCCTGTCCCGGCTGGCTGCTGACATGGATGCTGCCACCAGCGCCCTCAACAATGCGCTTGCAGGAGATCAGGCCCAGGCCAGTGCCATCTGCCTTGGTGGTGAAGAATGGATTGAACAGGTGCGACAGCGTGTCCGCATCCATGCCAATGCCTTCATCGGCAACGCAGATACGCATCCAGTCCACGCCATCGCGCTGGCCGGCATGGCTGGCGGTCAGGCTCAGTCGGCCGCCGTTGGGCATCGCCTGGATCGCATTGAGTGCCAGGTTCAGCATGACCTGCTGCAGTTCGGTGTAGTTGGCATCCACTACCAGGCCTTCGTCCTGCACCTGCAGTTCCAGGCGCACGGCATCGGGCACGTTGCTGCGCAACAGCAGGGCCACCGCATCGAACAGGCCCTTGATCTCGATACGCTCGCTCGGCTTGCGCGAACCGCGCACGAACGACAGCATCGATTCGGCCATCTCGTGGCCGCGGCGGCCACACTCGGCGATGACGTCGGCCAGGTGGTGCAACTGCGGATCGTCGGTACGCGCCTTCAACAGGTCCGGCATGATCAGCAGCGGCTGCAGGATGTTGCGCAGGTCATGGCTGAGGCCGGCGGCGAGCAGCGACAGGCTTTCCAGGCGCTGCGCGCGCATCAGTTCGGTCTCCACCCGTGCGCGCTCTACGGCGCTGCGGGCATCGCGGATCGCACGCGCCACCGCCGACGGCAGGCGCGCCGGCTGGTGCTTGATGATGTAATCGTTGGCGCCTTTCTGCAGCGCCGCCACCGCGTTCTCCTCACCCATGGTGCCGGAGACGAAGATGAAAGGGACTTCCGGCGCCGTCTCGCGCACGATGCGCAGCGCATCATCACCGGAAAACCCCGGCATGCTCAGGTCGGACAGCACGATGTCCGGCTGGAACGCGGCCAGTGCCTGGCGCAGCTCCGCCTCGCTCTCGACGCGCTCGAAACGAGCGTCCAGGCCCGCATCGAGCATCTGTTCGGACATCAGCTCGGCATCTTCCGGTGAGTCCTCCACCAGCAGGATGCGCAGCGCCCCCAGGGCAGGACCGGTCAGGGGCATGGGCTCACTCGAGTTCCGGTGCCTGGTTGATCAACGCCCAGAACTTGCCCAGGGTCTGCACCGCACCGAAGAACTGGTCCACGTCCACCGGCTTGACCACGTAGGCATTGACCCCCATGTCCCAGCTGCGGGCCAAATCACTTTCCTCGCGCGAGGACGACAGGATCACCACCGGCAGGCGCTTGAGTTCTTCGTGCTCGCGGATCTGCCGCAGCACTTCCAGGCCGTCCATGCGCGGCATCTTGATGTCCAGCAGCAGCACCGCCGGCAGGCCTTCCTCGCGGTTGGCGAAGGCGCCGCGGCGCAGCAGGTAGTCCATCACTTCCACGCCATCCTCGACGTGCACGATGGGATTGGCCAGACGCGCCTCTTCCAGGGCGTCGATCGCCATTTCGGCATCGGCCGGGCTGTCTTCGGCGAGAAGAATGGTGCGCAGAGTCGTCATGCAGAGGGACCTTGTTTGTCCGCGTCGGTCGCGGGGGGCAGGTAGAAGTGGAAGGTGGCGCCGACGTCCGGTTCGGCCTCGGCCCAGATACGGCCGCCATGGCGGGTGAGCACGCGACGGACGCTGGCCAGGCCGATACCGGTTCCGGGGTAGTCGCTGGCCTTGTGCAGGCGCTGGAACACACCGAACAGCTTTCCGGCATAGGCCATGTCAAAGCCTGCACCATTGTCGCTGACCGTGAACTGATGGCCGCCGTCGGGCTGGGGCTGGTAATCCACGCGGATCTTCGCCGGTTCGCGGTTGCCCGAGTACTTCACAGCGTTGCCAAGCAGGTTCAGCCAGACCTGGCGGATCATGTTCTCGTCACCCACCACGATCGGCAGCGGCGCGATGTTCCACTCCACCTGGTGCACGTGGCCGCTGGCCTCAGCCTCGGCCTGCAGATTGGAATCGAGCATGGCGCGGGTATCGGCCACCAGCGACTGCATGTCCACCGCCTGGTGCCGCATTGCCGCACGGCCCAGCCGCGAATAGACCAGCAGGTCGTCGATCAGCGCGGCCATGCGCCGCGCCGAACTGGAGATCACTTCCAGGTAATGGCGGCTCTTGTCATCGGCCGCATCGCCGAGATGGCGCGACAGCTTGTCGGAGAATCCAGCCACGTGGCGCAGCGGCGCCCGCAGATCGTGCGAGACCGAGTAACTGAAGGCTTCCAGTTCCCTGTTGACCTCGGACACCTGTGCAACCTTGCCTTCCAGCTGGCGGTTCAGTTCCTCCACACGCAGCTGCACCGCACGCTGCACGGTGACGTCGCTGACCGTGAGCAACACCACTTCGTCATCGGTGTCCGGCAGCGGCATGCGCCGAGCGTTGAGCAGCATGTAGCGCACCAAGCCATCGGCGGTGCGCTGTTCATGCTCGAAGTCCCAGAGTTCCCGGCCGCGCAGCAGCACATCGGACAGTCGCTGGCGCATCACCGGGTCTTGCCACGCACCGTTGCCGACGTTATCCAGCACCAGGCCCTCGGCGCGCTCATCCTGCAGACCATACAGCTCGGCGAAAGCAGGATTGTGCAGCTGCACGCGCAGATCGCGGTCGAGCAGCACGATCGGCTCGCGCACCGTCTGCAGCACCGACGCTGCACGCGCGGCCGAACGCAATGACTGCCGCTCGGCGTGCAGGCGTCGGCCGATCTGCCGCTGCAGCAGCCACAGCACCAGGCCGAGCAACGCCAGCTGGACCACCAGCGAACTCCACGACACCAACTCGGTCTGCTTGCGCTGGCGGGCGGCCTGCTCGGCGCGCTGTGCCAGCAGCTTCTGCTCGCTGGCCTGCAGTTCCTCCACCAGCCCGCGGATCGGATAACGCGTGCTCAGGTCCTGCACCAGCTCGCGCTGGTCACTGTTGGGCTCTGACTTTGCCAGTTCGCGGGCAAGCGCCATGCGCCCTTCCAGCATCGACTCGATGCGGCCGATGCGGATCAGCTGCTCAGGATTGTCGCGGGTCATCCGGCCCAGTTCAGCCAGGCGACCGGGAAGTTCATTGGCTTTGGCCATGCGCTCGCGCAGGCCAGGCGCGTCCACGCCCTTGGACAGGGTCAGCGCGGCCGATTCGACATCGCGTACATCGGCCTGCAGCTGCTGCAAGGCCACGCCGACAGCCTGGGTATGATTGACCCAGGCCATCGCATCTTCGCTGTCCTGCTGCAGGTGGCGCAGTGTCAACCACGGCACCACGATGATCGCTGCGGCGGCCAGCGCCAGGGCGGGCATCCGCCAGCGGTCCCAGATGTCATCACTGAAAACCAGCGCCATAGTTCCTCATCAACACGGCCGCAAAGCATGGGCCGTACCCGGCCCCAGTGCGGCGGAACCGGCAATATAGCGCAGGCGGGTCAAAACTCTGGAGTTTCCAGCGCCGCTGGCTGAACGGCTGGTACTTCGGCGCTGTACGGCCGAGCCCACGGTCGGCTGGAACCCAACGGCAGCCGAGCACGGCTCGGCTTCACGCGGGAGTGGGCGCCCCATACCGGGGCGCCCACTCCGCCAGGTCAGCGCTTGGCAGCAGTGCTGACCTTCAGTGCAGCGGCATCGACGCGGGTCACGCCCTTGATGCCCTTGGCAGTGGCAACCGCCTTGTCCTTCTCGGCCTGGGAGGCCACCGCGCCGCTCAGGCTGACAACGCCGTTCACGGTTTCCACCTTGATCTCCGTGCCCGGAACGTTGCTGCTGGCCAGCAGGTCGGCCTTCACCTTGGTGGTGATCCAGGTATCGGTCACAGGCTCATTGGAGTCATGGCGATCAGCATGCGTGGCCGGATGGCTGCTGGTCGGCGGGCTCTTGGCAGCGGGATCCTTTGCAAATGCAGCCGAGGAGGACAGCGCCAGGCCCAGCGTCAAGGCAGAAGCAATCAGTGTGCGGGAGGTATTGCTCATCGTGTCGTACTCCTTCGGGATGTGCTGCCAGTCTGGACAAGCCGCCGTAGAGCAGGCGTGGCGCTGCGGTCATGCCGCCGTGAATCGGACCGTTTCCTGGGGCAACGGTTCAGTTTGGCCTGTCACCACCCGTCGTATACCCTGCCCTTCCCACAGCCGGAGCTCTGCCATGCGCCCCGACCTGCAACTGGCCCTGATCGGCTACGGCCTCGCCGGCCGCGTCTTCCATGCGCCGCTGATCCAGCACACACCCGGGCTGGCGCTGCACAGCATCGTCAGTTCGCAGCGCGACACATTGCTGCGCGCGTTCAGCGACGTGCACGTGCGTGCGATGCCGCAGGACGTGTTCGACGATCCGGCCGTGGACGCAGTGGTGATTGCCACACCGAACGCGCAGCACGCGCCGCTTGCAATCGCGGCGCTGGCCGCGGGCAAGCACGTGCTGGTCGACAAGCCGTTTGCGCTGGATGTCGCTGAAGCCGAAGCGGTACTGGCTGCGGCACGCAGCGCCGGCCGCATCGCCACCGTGTTCCAGAACCGGCGCTTCGATGCGGATTTCCTCACCCTGCAGGCGCTGCTGGCCGAAGGCGCACTCGGCGACGTGGCCGAGTGCCATGCGCATTTCGACCGTTACCGGCCGCAGGTGCGCGATCGCTGGCGCGAGCAGGACGGGCCCGGTAGTGGCCTGTGGTACGACCTGGGTCCGCATCTGCTGGACCAGATGCTGGTGCTGTTCGGCTGGCCCGAGGCGATCGATGCGGATCTTGCCGTGCTGCGCCAAGGCGGCAGCGGCATCGATTACTTCCACGCCGTGCTGCACTACCCGCGGCATCGCGCGATCCTCCATTCCGGTTCATTGGTCGCGGCACAGACCCCGCACTTCAGCGTGCATGGCAGCAAGGCAAGCTGGATCAAGCACGGCCTGGACGTGCAGGAGGCGCAGCTGCGCCGCGGTGTGGCACCCGGTGCGCCAGGCTGGGGTATCGATCCGCGGCATGGTGAGCTGGTGCGCTGCGATGCCGAAGACAACGTGCAGCGCACGACGGTGGACAACCTGCCTGGCGACTACCGGCGGCTGTATGCGCAGTTCGCCGCGGCGATGCACGGCGACGGCGAAGCTACGGTCAGCCCGGTGCAGGCACTGCAGTTGATGCAGTTGCTGCAGGCGGGCATGGACAGTGCGCGCGAAGGGCGGCGAATCGCGTTGGGGTGATCGGCAGGGCTGCGCCCTGCACCCGCAGAAGCGGTAGTGCCGGCCGCTGGCCGGCAACCTCAACAGCAAAAGCCGGCTATCCGTGGGATGGCGGGGTGGGTCGGGTTGCGGGGGACGCCGTAAATCCGTCCCTGGAGGCTTGGCCGCGCCATCCATGCCGCAGACACCCCCGCAACCGCCCCCACCTGGCCTTCGGCACTTTCCCGCGATCTGCCAGTAGATCCACGCCATGCGTGGATGACGTGCAAACAATCGGAAAATGCTTTTGCAGAGTCGAGCCATGCTCGACTGCCCCTGGCGCCATGGGGGTCAGCGCCCTTTCCTGCGGAAAGGGGTCCGACCCCGATTGCTTACGACTTCTTGATGGCGTGCCCACCGAACTCGTTGCGCATCGCCGACAGCAGGCGGTCGGTGAACGAGTTGGATTCGCGCGAACGCAGGCGTTCCAGCAGCGACAAGGTGATCACCGGGGCCGGCACGTCCAGCGCGATGGCTTCGGCGACGGTCCAGCGGCCTTCACCGGAATCCTCCACATACGGCGCGATGCCATCCAGCGACGGATTGCGCTTGAGTGCTTCGGTACTCAGGTCCAGCAGCCACGAACGCACCACGCTGCCGTGCCGCCAGACTTCGGCCACCTGGGCAAGGTCCAGCTCCATCTCCTGCTTGCGCTCCATCAGCGCGAAGCCTTCGGCGTAAGCCTGCATCATTCCGTACTCGATACCGTTGTGCACCATTTTGGTGAAGTGGCCAGCGCCGGATGGGCCGACACGCGCCCAGCCGCGGTCCTCGGCCGGTGCCAGCGTACGCAGCAGCGGCGCGATCTGCTCCACCACCGGCGCTTCGCCACCGACCATCAGGCTGTAGCCCTCCTGCAGGCCCCACACGCCTCCGCTGGTGCCGCAGTCGACGTAGCCCAGGCCGTCCTCGGCCAGCGCCTTGGCGCGGCGGATCGAGTCCTGGTAGTTGGAGTTGCCGCCATCGATGACGATGTCACCCTCGGCCAGGTGCGGGGTCAGCTGGCCCAGCGTCTGGTCGACGGTTTCGCCGGCCGGCACCATCAGCCACACCACGCGCGGCACCGGCAGCGCGGCCACCGCGGCGGCCAGCGAATCAACCACCTCCAGGCCGGCCTCGGCGGCGCGCTGGCGGGCCCCTTCGCCCGGGTCGTAGCCGACCACGCGGTGGCCGCCGCGATGCAGGCGCTGGGCCATGTTGGCGCCCATGCGGCCGAGGCCGATCATTGCAATATCCATTGTTTCACCTTCAGTTGGGGTCTAGGGTCAGGCTGCCTGGCCTGCCGGTAGCCGCGCAGTGGCGCAGCTGCGCCTCGCGCCAACGCCGGTAGAGCGTGGTATGCAGATTGTGCACCGCCAGGTCGATCGAAAAGGGGGTTCGCGGGTTGCGGTCAAGCAGGCGGGCGATGTGGTAGCCGATGGGACGTATACCGCGCGGATGCACATAGATCACGAACTGCTGGTAGAACGGATCGTCCAGCAGGCGGTCCATGCGTGCCAGCGTGGCGTGGTAGCGCGGCGCAAGCGCCGCGCGCACCTCAGGGTCGCGCTCGAACAGCAGGCGTTCGAAGTAGCGCTGGCCGGTGCGCGGGATGTCCTGCGCGAGTTTCCATAGTTCGACGTTGCGCTGGTCGTACCAGGCCAGGCCGCCATGCGTGGCCAGCGCCCGCGCAGCGTCCTCGCCCACCTCGACCACCACGAAGTTCTCGGCCTGGTTGCTCAGGTCGTCCAGCGTGCCCTTGTCGTATGCATGCTCGATGAAACCAGGCACACCGACGAACGCCTGGCGCCCCATCGCCGAGGTACGCACTGCCTTGCCATCGGCGAAGAAATCGCCGGCATGCGCGCCAAGCAGGATGCTGTCGGTCCCATGCAGGGCGAGAAAGGTGCCGATCGACAGCTCATCCGCAGAGAACTCGGTATCGAAGGCAGCATCGCCATACAGCTCGCGCTGGGTGGCCAGCTGCGCGACCTGGCGGCCGACACCGCATTCGGCACGCACGGCACCGTTGTAGAACGCCTGCAGCGCCTTGCTGTTGCCCGCGCTGGGAACGAAACCGCGGCCAAGACTGTGCGTACGCTGCCAGCCTTGAGCGCGCGGGCCCTGCAGGCCGAAACCGATCCAGCCCATCTGCAGGCCGGAGAAGCGGAAGCGGGTGTTGGCCTGCAAGGCCGAGGCGGCGCGTTGCGTGGCCGCCCCCAGCTGGAACGCATAGGCGCAGATCGTGGCCGGATCGTCCAGCAACTGCTGCAGCAGCGCTTGGCGTGCAGCAGCGGACATGTGCGCCGGCCAGCGCACGTGCAGATCGCCTGCTGCCTGCGCCTCGGCCAGCGACGCACGGGTGCACACCGCGCCACCATGCACCTGCGGCTCCTTCAGCGCGGCCTCGTCGAAGCGCCAGCCCAGCCGCAGCAGCAGCCCCTGGGCGCAGTCGCCGGCTGTGGCCGCCACGCCCATCACAGGCGCGAGCAACAGGGCCGCGCCCATCAGCCAGCCGTGCACGTTCACCCTTGGTCCGTGCGGACCGGCGCGGGCTCAGGAACTGCTGCGGGTGGTGGCGGCGGTGGCGTGCCCGCAGCCTGTGGCAGGTACTGCTGCAGGCGCTGGAAGAAACGGCGATAGAAATCGGCGTCGGTAACCGTGCTGCTCGCCACTTTCACCAGCGAATCGTCATTGCTGCCGAACGGCAGTGATACCGAGCCCAGTGCACCGACGCCGACACTGGCGGACGTCGGGCTCTTCTTCAACGCATAACGGTCCTGCACGGCGCTTACGAACACCAACGCCTGATCGCCCCGGGGCGCACAGGAGATGCGCAGCACCAGCTGCTCATGGTCGTCTTCGCGCGGCTGGAAGTTCTTGTTGCCTTCCACCTGTGCGTCATCGGCACGGGCGATGGCGTACCCCTGGCTGAGCAGGGTGCGTCGCGCCGCTTCACAGGCATCGCCGGGGCGGCCATCGACGGTACGCGAGAACGTGTCGCCGGAATCGAAGGATTCGCGCAGCAGCGTGCTGTCGGCGGCACGGCCACCACAGGCCGACAGGATCAGGGCGCTGCCAAGCGCCACAACAGCACTGGAAACGAGGGAGGACCGCATGGGTGCTCTTGCGAGGACGGTACCGGCAAGGGTAGCCCCGTTGCTGTGTGCGGCAGGTCGAAAGCACCCGCGTCAGGCGGCCCCGTTTGCAGCCGGTTCATGCACGAAAAAAGCAGAAGGGCCGGCAATGCCGGCCCTCGGGTATCACATACCGTGTCCGGCTCAGTCCGCCCAGCGACCGGCGCCGGTCGACTGCGGCAGCACCTGTGCCGACAGCGGGCGGTCGTTGGCCAGCAGGTTCACCGCATCGGCCAGGATGGACGCCGACTCGCGCAGCAGCGGGTCCGGGCGCTTCTCGGCCGCCTTCTCGCGCGCGGCGTCCTTGACGATGTCGCGCTCGTTGCCCGTCAGGCCGTCATCGCTGCTGTCATCGGCCAGCGGGTCCAGGGCCAGGCCCAGCTCCTTGCGCTGCAGCTGGCGTTCCTTGCGCTGGGCATCCTGGCGCTCACGCTCGGCGCGGCGCGTGGCCTCGTTGAGCGAAATGTACTTCTTGGCCGCCTCGGTGCGGAACTGTTCCACGTCCTCGTTCCACCACTGGAACTCCTTGTCGGTGGCGATGCGTGCGTCGTGGCGGATTTCCAGCTTCGGCAGCAGCGGCGCGAAGTTGCCGTACTGGGTGTGCGGCACGGCGGCGATGCGGGTCCACGGCAGGGCGTTGTCGTAGGTGCTCTCGCCGAACTCGGTGGCGTCGACACTGGCCGGGAAGGCCAGGTCGGGCACCACCCCCTTGTGCTGGGTGCTGCTGCCGCTGATGCGGAAGAACTGGGCGATGGTCAGCTTGACCTGGCCAAAGCGCTGGGTCTCGCCGCTCGGCCAACGGTCGAGGTCGACGATGTTCTGAACGGTGCCCTTGCCGAAGCTGGTTTCACCGATCACCAGGCCACGACCGTAGTCCTGGATGGCACCAGCAAAAATTTCCGAGGCCGAGGCCGAACCGCGGTTGATCAGCACCGCCAGCGGGCCATCCCACGCCACGCCCTGGTTGCGGTCGCTGTTGACGGTGACGCGGCCACCAGACTCGCGCACCTGCACCACCGGGCCCTGCTCGATGAACAGGCCGGTCAGTTCGATGGCTTCATCCAGCGAACCGCCTCCGTTGTTGCGCAGGTCCAGCACCACGCCGTCCAGCTTGTCGTTCTTGAAGCCGGCCAGCAGCTTGGCCACGTCGCGGGTGGCCGAGGCGTAGTCGGCCGCATTGCGGCGACGGCCTTCGAAGTCCTGGTAGAAGGTCGGCAGCTTGATCACGCCGATCCTGCGTGCCGGCTCGCCATTGGCGGCCGGGATGGTCATGGTCTCTCCCTTCGCGGCCTGTTCGGCCAGGCGCACCTTCTGGCGGGTCAGCACCAGGGTGTGGTGCTTGCCGTCGGCACCCTCGGCGGCCGGAATGAATTCCAGCTTCACCTGGGTATCCTTGGCACCGCGGATCTTGGCCACGACGTCGTCGATGCGCCAGCCGATCACGTCCTCGACCAGGCCGGACTTGCCCTGGCCGACGCCGACGATGCGGTCACCCGGCTTCAGCGTGCCATCCACTGCAGCCGGGCCACCGGCGATGATCTCGCGGATCACCACCATGTCGTCCTGCCGCTGCAGCTGCGCACCGATGCCTTCCAGCGAAAGCGACATCGCCTGGTTGAAGTTCTCGGCGGTGCGCGGGGTGAAGTAGTCGGTGTGCGGATCGACAGCGCTGGTGTAGGCGTTCATGAAGAACTGGAAGACGTCCTCGCCCTTCAGCTCGTTGACCGACTTTTCAAGCGTGGCATAGCGCTTGTCCAGCGTCTTGCGGATGTCATCGGGCTTCTTGCCGGCCAGCTTAAGGCGCAGCCAGTCATTCTTCACCGACTTGCGCCACAGCTCATCCAGCTCGGCGCTGCTGGCGGCCCACGGCACCTTCTTGCGGTCGTACTCGAAGCGCTCGTCGGTGGTGAAGTCCGGTTCCTGCTTGAGCAGCTTGCGCGCGTAGGCCACGCGCTCGCCGACGCGCTGCTTGTAGACCGCAAACACCTGGAATGCCGGCTCCAGCTCGCCGCCGCGAATGGCCGAGGAAATGTTGGCTTCGAACGGCGCAAAGCGCGCCACGTCGGCCTGCGTGAAGTACTGCTTGCCGCCGTCAAGCGTCTCCAGGTAGCGCTTGAACACGTCCTTGGACGTGGCCTCGTCCAGCGCGCGCGGGCGGTAGGCATAACGGCTGTCGGACAGCAGGCCGTACACCAGCTTGGAGGTGGTCACCTGATCGGCGGTTACCGCAGCGGGCAATGCCGGCGAGTCGGCCTTGGCCGCCAGCGCCAGCGGCGCCACCAGCGCCAGGGCCATCAGGAATGCGGGGGCTTTGAATTTCATTGACGTGCTCGAAGGCGCCTTGCCAAGGGGGAGACTGCGGGGTGTTAAGACACCACGACAGTGCCGAAAGTTGCCGGGTTTGTCACCCGGCCGCGCTCGGTGGAAAACCAGCCTAGCCGGGCCGGTGTAGCAAATTGTGAATGCATGTAGAGCCGAGCCCATGCTCGGCTGGCCGGCAGCAAGCAGCCGAGCATGGGCTCGGCTCTACGGCAGGCAGAGGTGTGCGGACCAAGGGTCCGCACCCACAGGAGAAGTAGCTCCCACCCACCGGCAGGGTGTCAGGAAATGCCGGCGCCCTTGGCCTGGACGTCGGCGTGGTACGACGAGCGCACCATCGGGCCGGAGGCCACGTGGCTGAATCCCAGCTCGTAGCCGTAGTCCTCCAGCGCCTTGTAGTCCTCGGGAGTCCAGTACTTCAGTACCGGGTGGTGATGCGCGGTCGGCTGCAGGTACTGGCCGATGGTGATCATGTCCACATCGTGCGCGCGCAGGTCGCGCATGGTGGCCTTGATCTGTTCGAAGTCTTCGCCCAGACCCAGCATGATGCCGCTCTTGGTCGGCACGCCCGGGTGCTGCGCCTTGAAGTTCTTCAGCAGGTTCAGCGACCACTGGTAGTCCGCACCCGGGCGCACATTGCGGTACAGGTCCGGTACGGTTTCGATGTTGTGGTTGAACACATCCGGCGGGTTCTGCGCCAGGATCTCCAGCGCGCGCTCCATGCGGCCCTTGCCACGGAAGTCCGGCGTCAGCACTTCGATGCGGGTACCCGGCGACTTTTCGCGGATGGCGGTGATGCAGTCGACGAAGTGCTGGGCACCGCCGTCACGCAGGTCATCGCGGTCGACGCTGGTCACCACCACGTACTTCAGGCCCATGTCGGCCACGGTCTGGCCGAGGCTGGCCGGTTCGTTGGCATCCGGCGGCTTCGGGCGGCCATGGGCCACGTCGCAGAACGAGCAGCGGCGGGTGCAGACCTCGCCGAGGATCATGAAGGTGGCGGTGCCATGGCCGAAGCATTCGTGGATGTTCGGGCAGCTGGCTTCCTCGCATACGGTCACCAGGCGGTTTTCGCGCAGCTTGGCCTTCAGGTTCTGCACGGCATTTCCCGAGGGAATGCGCACGCGGATCCATGACGGCTTGCGCAGCACCGGCGCGTCGGCGAACTGCACCGGCGAGCGGTTGATCTTGTCACCGCCCAGCTGCTTGACCCCGGCCTGCAACGGCGCGGCGGATGGGGAGTCGCCCTGCACGATCTGCAGGGGAATGGAACGGGCGGTGGTTTCAGTCATGGCAGTTCCGGGAGCGGTCAGGCGGCCGCAGAAAGATCGGGCAGTTCGTGCGTGGGCTGGAGCAGCAGGCCGAACTGGCGGGCCAGGTGCTCCAGCAGTACCGGCTTGACGGCCTCCATGCCGGAGGGCCCGCCCAAGTCTACTACCGAGGTCACCTGCAACCCCTGATAGCCACAGGGATTGATGCGGTGGAAGGGTTCCAGGTCCATGGCCACGTTGAAGGCCAGCCCATGGAAGGTGCAGCCGCGCCGCACACGGATGCCGAGCGCAGCGATCTTGGCACCACCGACGTAGACGCCCGGGGCGCCCTCGCGGCGTTCGGCACCGATGTTCCACTCGGCCAGCGTATCGATGAGGGCCTGCTCGATGCGGCACACGTAGTCGCGGACCCCGATCCCCAGCCGCGGCAGGCGCAGCAGCGGATAGACCACGATCTGGCCGGGACCGTGGTAGGTCACCTGGCCACCTCGGTCCACGTGCAGCACCGGGACCTCACCCGGTGCCAGCACGTGCTCGTCCTTGCCGGCCTGGCCCAGGGTGAACACCGGGTCGTGCTCGACCACCCACAGCTCGTCGGCATCGTTGTCGTTGCGCTGGTCGGTGAAGCGCTGCATGGCGCGCCATACCGGCTCGTAGGCCTGGCGGCCGAGGTCACGGACCACCGCCGGACGCGGCGCGCGGTGTTCCGGGGCGGCTTCGGCCGGGCAGCTGTCGGCTACAGCGTCCACTTCACTTCCGGGTGGTCGCGCAGCGCCTGGTGCGCCAGGTCGTACTGCTCGCGGCTTTCGGCCTTGAACACGATGCGGACGGACACGTACTTGCCGTTGGAGGAGTGCTTCCAGCTGATGCGTTCGTTGACCACATCGATGCCGGCAGCCAGCAGCAGGCGGGGGAGCTCATGTTCCAGGCCGCGGTTGGCCGGGCCCATGGCGCTGAGCTCGAACTGGCCGGGGAACTGGAAGCCGTGGTCGGGGTTGTCGGACTTGATTTCCATGAAGCCATTATCGGGCCGCAGGGCAACAAACCCAAGAGTATTCATCAACGTCAAACGGCGCACTGGTGAGTCGCTGCGTTGCAGCTGAACAGACGTTCAGCATTGGTCATTGCCCCAAAGCCCGCTACAGGAGGGTTCAGGATTGTCCTCACGAGACAATGTCGTTTTCGGAACAGACAAGTGATTCGAACGCGCTCGTTCCGTCACGTCCCCGCGAGTACCGTGTCGCGGCATACAACGACAGACAGAACAAAGCCCTCCCAATGAGTCCCCCTTCCCACCGCCGCCTTGCGGCCCTCGGCCTGTACGGCCTGCTGGCTGCTGCCCTCCCGCTTGCCGCCCAGGCGGCCGAACAATGTGGCCCGGACGCGATGCGCGACCATCCGCCGCAGGTCAATTTCCGCGTCGACAACGACCTGTTCGGCGGCCGCCACCAGGACCAGGGCTATACCAACGGTGCGCTGTTGACCCTGGTCTCCCCCAATCTGGTCGATTACACCGACGACCCCTGCCTGCCGCGCATGGCGCGCTGGGTGAACCGGTACCTGGAAGGGCTGCATCCGGGCAGGTTCGAACAGCAGAACATGATCTTCAGCATCGGCCAGGGGATTTTCACCCCAACCGATTTCAGCCGCAGGGACCTGATCGAGGACGACCGCCCTTACGCCGGCGTGCTGATCGCAAACTTCGGTTTCAATGCGCGCAGCGGCGACCGCCTGCAGACCACCCAGCTGACACTGGGCGTGGTCGGCCCGTGGGCGCAGGGCAAGCAGGTGCAGAATGCCGTGCATGAAGTGTTGGGCGACGAGAAATTCAAGGGTTGGGACAACCAGCTGCACAACGAACCACTGTTCATGCTGACCCATGAGCGCATGCGCCGCTGGCCGGGCGATGCCAGCGTCAATGCCGACGGTTGGGGTTGGGACGCGATCAGCCACTACGGCGGGTCGATCGGCAACCTGGAAACCAAGGCCAATTTGGGCGGTGAAGTGCGCTTCGGCTGGAAGCTGCCGGATGACTTCGGCAGCACGCCGTTGCGCCCGGCAGGTGAGAACACGGCGCCGACCCGCGGCGGCCGCCCAAGCGGGTGGTCCTGGCACCTGTTCGCGACCTCCGACGCTGCCTGGGTGATCCGCGACATCACGCTGGATGGCAACACCTTCCGCAACAGCCACAGCGTGGACAAGCGCCATGTGGTGGCCTACGGCGGGTACGGCGTGGCGGTGATGTACGGCCGCTGGAAGTTCGCTGCCGCGCGGTACCACAGCACGCGCGAATTCAACGGCCAGCGCCAATCGCCGGTGTTCGGCAGCTTCACCATCAGCCGCTCGCTGTAGGCGAGGCGCTGAGGGTGAAGCGGGTAGGTGCCGACCGTTGGTCGGCACACCGGTTACTGCATCGCTCGCTGCAAGTGAGGCGCTGCCGGTAGTGCCGGCCGCTGGCCGGCTCTCGCATTTCCGGATTGATTCATGGGGAGCCGGCCAGCGGCCGGCACTCCCCCCATCCGCATCCGACATCCCGGAACGAAAAGGCCGGCATACGCCGGCCTTTTCATTCACCACGCCGGGGCGTGGATCATTCCGATTCCCACCACATCCAGAAGCTGTCCCACAGGCGCTTGAAGAAGCCGGCCTGTTCGACGGCAGCCACGGCAACCAGCGGCGCTTCGGCGACGACCTTGCCGTCCAGCGTGACCTTCACGGTGCCGATCTGCTGGCCGGCAGTGAACGGTGCCTCCAGGGTCTTGGGCACGTCGATGCTCGGCTTCAGGTCGTTGTAGCGGCCGCGCGGCACGCTGACCAGCATCGGCTGCGCCACGCCCAGCTGCACCTTGTCGGCGGTGCCCTTCCAGACCTTGTGCTCGGCCACGGGCTTGCCCGGCTCGTACAGGCGGTGGGTCTCGAAGAAGCGGAAACCCCAGTTCAGCAGGGCCAGGCTGTCATCAGCGCGCTGCTTTTCCGACGCACCACCCAATACCACGGCGATCAGGCGCTGGTCGCCGCGCTGCGCCGAACTCATCAGGCAGTAACCGGCTTCGGAGGTGTGGCCGGTCTTGATGCCGTCGACGCTGCCATCTCGCCACAGCAGCAGGTTGCGGTTCGGCTGCTTGATGTTGCCGACCTGGAATTCCTTGATCTTGTTGTACGCGTAGGTTTCCGGGTAATCACGCACCATCGCGCGGCCCAGCAGTGCCAGGTCATAGGCGGTGCTGTGGTGGCCTTCGGCGGTCAGGCCGTGGGCGTTGACGAAGTGCGAGTTCTTCATGCCGATCTTGGCGGCGTAGCTGTTCATCAGCGACGCGAAGGCTTCTTCGCTGCCGGCCACATGCTCGGCCAGGGCGATCGCGGCGTCATTGCCGGACTGGATCGCCATGCCCTTTTCCATGTCTTCCAGGCGTGCGGTCTGGTTGACCGGGAAGCCGCTGTAGCTGCCATCGGTGCCGGCGCCGCCTTCGCGCCAGGCGCGCTCGCTCATCATCACCTGGTCATCCGCACGGACCTTGCCGTTCTTGACCTCGGCGGCAACCACGTAGGACGTCATCACCTTGGTGATGCTGGCCGGGGCCAGCTGCTCGTGGATGTTTTCGCCAGCCAGCACCTGGCCGGTGGCGTAGTCCATCAGCACCCAGGCCTTGGATACGCTCGGCACCGGCGCCGGGGGGGTGGCAACGGTGGCCGGGGCGGCGGCGGCAGGCGCAGGCGTGGCCGGGGTCGGCAGCGGCGTCTGGGCGGAAGCCAGGCCCACCACCAGGGTGGCGGCCAGGGCGGTGGCGGCGGAACGGAAATTCATTGGACAGCAGGCTCCAGGGGACGGCCAGGAATGGAGGGTGGAACGAAGCGGCCATTGTAAGGCCGGGCGAGCCTGGGCCGGCAGCACCAGCCCAGGCGGGTCAATCCTTGACGATCTGCGGCGAACCCAGGCCCAGACCGGCGATGCGGCCGACAAGTTCCGCGGCACTGGCATGGTCGCTGGCGGGAACGCGCAGCCGGAACAGGGTGCGGCCACCGGCGGCGATGTCGCTGATGGTCGCGCCGACAATGCCGGCCGCGTTGAGCTGGCCCATCGCGCGGTTGGCATTGTCGCGGCTGGAGAAGCTGGCGACCTGCACCATCACCGCGCCGACCACCTGCTGCGACAGGCTGGGGGCTGCTGCGGTGGCGGGCACCGTACGCACTGCGGCCGGCGCGACCGTGCGCGGCGCGGCGCTGGCGACTGCAACCGGCGCCATTGTGGGGCTGCGCACCGGCGGTGCGCTCGGCGGCAGGCTGCTGACCGCCACGTCCGGCACCGCGCTGGCCACGCCCTGTGTGGTGGCCGGCTGGCCACGCGCAGGCGTGGCGTCGGCCGGAAGGCGCTTGACCAGGCGATCGATGTCGCTGTCGGCGGTGGCACGCGCAGCCGTTACCGGGCGCGTACTGGCCGCCGCGACAGCCGTTTCGGCGGCACGGCGCTCGCGGCGCGACGGCTTCTGCGCCAGCAGGTTGCCCTCGCCCGGCTGCAACGCGCGCACCTCCACATTGCCGGTACCGCGCTGGGTGATGCCCAGCCGCACTGCGGCGGCATAACTGAGGTCGACCACACGGCCATCATGGAACGGGCCACGGTCGTTGACGCGCACGATCACCGACTCGCCGTTGTCCAGGTTGGTCACACGGGCGAAGCTGGGCAGCGGCAGCGTCTTGTGCGCGGCGGTGAACTGGTACATGTCGTAGACCTCGCGGTTGGAGGTCAGGCGGCCGTGGAACTTGGCGCCGTAGTACGACGCGGTACCGCGCTCGACATAATTGCGGGTGTCGTCGAGCACCTTGTACGACTTGCCCAGCACCACGTACGGCGACTTGTTGCCGATGGCCGAACGCTCTTCGGCGGTCACTTCCGGCTCGGGAATGCAGGCGACGTTGGGAATGTAGTCCGGGGTGCTGTCGCGCACGCCTGGCTTGTACAGCCCCCCGGCGGTGTAGTTGCCGCGCGTGTTCGGGTCTTCCTTGGCCGCGGCATAGGGCGAGCCTTCCGGGCAATGCGCCGGGCGCGAGCCCCGACCCTGCACCACCGTGCCGCTGGGCTTGCCACCGTGGCCGGCCGTGGCCGGCTTCTTCGGCGCACTGCTGCAGGCAGCCAGCGCGAGGACGATCAAGCTCGGGACCAGCCATCTGATGTTCATGCCGGGGGCAGCTCCTGTCCGGCGATGGCCTGCGACAACTGGAACACGGCCATCGCGTACATCTTCGAGAGGTTGTAGCGGGTGATCGCGTAGTAGTTCTGGAAGCCCAGCCAGTACTGCTTGCCGGTGCTGCCCTCAAGCGTGATCGGCGTTGCGGTGGCGCCCGGCTGCACCGTAGCGCTGGGCTGGTAGCCGCGCTGGGCTAGGTCGGCCAGCGACCAGGTCGGCATCCATTCGGTCGGGTTGAACTCCTCGCGACCCGGCGCCAGCGTGGCCGGTACGGCCACCTGGCCACCACGGACCCAGCCGCCCTTCTTCACGAAATAATTGGCGATGGACGAGAACACATCGTCGTAGCTGGTGAACAGGTCGCGACGGCCATCGCCATTACCGTCCACGGCGTAATCGAGATAGCTGGACGGCATGAACTGGCCCATGCCCATCGCACCGGCATAGCTGCCCTTGAGCGTGGTGATGTCCAGCTTTTCCTCACGGCCCAGCTCGAACAGCTTGGCCAGCTCATCGCGGAAGAACAGCTCGCGGCGCACTTCGCGCTCCAGCTTGGCCGGGTCGCCACTGCGCGGGTAGTAGAACGCCAGCGTGTACAGCGCATCGAGCACGCGATGATTGCCCGCATTCTTTCCGTAGCTGGTTTCCACGCCGATGATCGCCACGATCACCTCGGCCGGCACGCCGGTGCGCTGCTGCACGCGATCCAGTTCGGCACGATGCTGGGCCAGGAACGCGCGGCCGCCATCGATGCGTGCCTTGCTGATGAACATCGGCCGGTACTCGTTCCACGGTTTGACCCGTTCGGCCGGACGCGACATGGCGGCGATGATCGGCTGGCGCACCTGCGCCTGGTCGAGCACGCTGCTGATCTGCTCCGGCCTCAGGCCATAGCGCTTGGCGGTATCGGCAATGAAGCGGGCCCGTGCAACCTCGAACGGCACCGGGGTGAGATCGACCGGCGGTGCGGTGGCGGCAGCGGCTTCAGGCGCGGCCTCGGCCGGACCATGGGCCTTGGCGGACGGCTGGCGCGGCGTGCTGCTGGCCTGCGGCGAAGACGGTGGGGACTTCGGCTGGGTCGCGCAGGCGACCAGGCCGAGGGTGAGCATGCAGGCCAGAGTGCGTCGAATCATCGTCGCAGGTTAGCAGGTCATGGATGAATTAAAACCCCTAACACCATGAATCACAACGATTTGCCCCGTTCAGCGGGAAATGTGAAGACGTCGTGATCGGGCTTCCCCATTCAGATAGAGGTGGCCGGTTGCGTCCCCATCCCCGCAGACGCAACCGGCGACCGGATCCGGTCGGTACCTGCGCGGCTGCCGCTCCCCAGTGACAGTTCCCCGCGCTCCCTGTACCCGTTGGATCAGTACTGCTCCCGCCCGACGCCCCCTCGCGCTGCATCGATTGACGGCGCGCCGTGCCGAACGGGCCGCCATTGTGCAGGCCGATTACGACAAGTCCATTGATCAAGATCAACGCGGCGTAAAAGTGTGAACCAGCTAACGTTTTTTGCGGACTTTGGTCAGCGGGTGTGCTGTCGTGCAGCGTTGTGAGAACGCTTCCATAACTGGCGTTGCGCAGAGTCAGGAAGTTTCCAGCCATCGGCGCAGCCCCTCGTGGGTGGTGTCTGGGTGGTCGCGGAAAGGAGAAGCCGCGGGTGGGCCGGTCGGGTTGGGTACGCGGGGGACGCCGTGAATCCGTCCCTGGAGGCTTGGCAGCCGCATCCATGCGGCTGACTGATCTGGCCCCCCGTCAGCGGACGCCAAGAAGCGATACTTTGATCGCACCTGGAGGTCCCTTATGTCCCGTATCACCCGTCGTAGCTATACCGATGAGTTCAAGCACCAAGCCGTGGAGTTGGCCGAGTCGCTCGGGC
>NZ_JCAFTG010000015.1:0-70614 GCF_059370035.1 Stenotrophomonas sp. YJH_SMC_37 | reverse complement strand
GCCCGAGCGACTCGGCCAACTCCACGGCTTGGTGCTTGAACTCATCGGTATAGCTACGACGGGTGATACGGGACATAAGGGACCTCCAGGTGCGATCAAAGTATCGCTTCTTGGCGTCCGCTGACGGGGGGCCAGATCAGTGAGCCGCATGGATGCGGCGACCGAGCTTACATGGACGTACTTGCAGCGGCCCCCAGCCGACCCACCCTCCCGGCCCACCCCGAGCTGGCTGGACCACACCGCGGAGGGGGCGGCGCCCGATGGCCGGTCTTTCACCCGAACCATGGCATGCTCAGCGCCAAGCCCACCCGGAACCTCCGCCATGCGCCTGTTCACCCGTGTCCTGCCCCTGATGCTGCTGGCCTCCCTGCTGTCCGGCTGCGGCTACAACGCCATCCAGCAGAAGGATGAGGCGGTCAAGGCCAGCTGGTCCGAAGTGCTCAACCAGTACAAGCGGCGCGCCGACCTGGTGCCCAACCTGGTGCAGACGGTGAAGGGCTTTGCCAGCCAGGAAGAGCGCGTGCTGACCGAAGTCACCAACGCCCGCTCGCGTGTCGGCCAGATCAACGTCAACGCCGATGACGAAGCCTCGCTCAAGCAGTTCCAGCAGGCCCAGGGCGAACTGGGTAGCGCGCTGTCGCGGCTGCTGGTGGTCACCGAGAACTACCCGGTGCTGAAGTCGGACCAGAACTTCCGCGACCTGCAGGCCCAGCTGGAAGGCACTGAAAACCGCATCACCGTCGCCCGTGGCCGCTACATCCAGCAGGTGCAGGACTACAACACCTACATCCGCTCGTTCCCGCAGGTGATCACCGCCAAGATCTTCGGCTACAAGACCAAGCCGAACTTCACCGTGGACAACGAAGCGCAGATCTCCAACGCGCCGGCGGTCGATTTCGGCAGCGCGCCGCAGCAGCAGCCGGCACCGCAGCCGGGCCACTGACCCATGCGCCTGGCCACTGCGCTGCTGGCCCTGCTGCTATGGCTGCCGCTGGCATCGCACGCCCAGCAGCTGGCGCCGGTTCCGGCGCTGGATTCGCCGGTGGTCGACACCACCGGCACGCTGGATGCCGCGCAGAAGCAGGCGCTGGTACAGCAGGCGCTTGACCTTCAGCAGCGCAAGGGCAGCCAGCTGCAGGTGCTGGTGGTACCCACCACCCAGCCGGAAGACATCGCCCAGTACACCACGCGGGTCTTCGACCAGTGGCAGATCGGCCGCAAGGGCGTGGATGACGGGGTGCTGCTGGTGGTGGCCAAGGACGACCGGCGCGTGCGCATCGAGCCGGGCTACGGCCTGGAAGGCGCGATTCCCGATGCCATCGCCAACCGGGTCATCCAGGAGTACCTGGTGCCACGCTTCCGCAGCGGCGACTACGCCGGGGGCATCACCGATGCCACCGCGGTGCTGGTCAAGCTGATCGATGGCGAAGCGTTGCCGGCACCGGTCAGCGGTCATCGCGGGCGCGAGCCCGGCGGTGGCGGCGACACCTGGTTCCTGGCGCTGTTCATCGGCGTGTTCGCCGGCAGCATCCTGCGCGGCGTGTTCGCGCGCGTGCCGCGCCCGCTGCGTGGCCTGCTCGGCGGCGCTGGCGCAGCCGTGGCGGCGTTCCTGTTCACCTCCACCCTGCTGGCCAGTGGCCTGGCCGGCGTGGTTGGCCTGATCGTGGCGATGCTCTCCGGCCACCCGGGGCGCTTTGCCGGCGGTGGTGGCTGGGGCGGCGGCAGCTGGGGCGGGGGAGGCGGCTTCGGCGGTGGTGGTGGATTCGGCGGTGGTGGCGGCTGGGGCGGCGGCGGTGGCCGTTCCGGTGGCGGTGGCGCTTCGGGAGGCTGGTGATGATCCAACGTCTGTTCCGTCATGTATGTTCGCCGTCGGTACGTCGCGCGTTCCCGCCAGCCACGCTGCAGGCGATCACCGAGGCCATCGCCGCCGGTGAGCAGCGCCACGGCGGTCAGGTGATGTTCGCGGTGGAGGCCGATCTGCCGCTGGCCGCGTTGTGGCACAAGGTCACCCCGAGGCAGGCCGCCGAGCATGCCTTCGCACGCCTGCGCACCTGGGATACCGCCCACAACAACGGCGTGCTGATCTACCTGCTGCTGGCCGACCATGCCATCGAGATCGTCGCCGACCGCGGCCTGCATGGCCGGGTCAGCCCGGCGCAGTGGCAGCGGGTCTGCACCCATCTGCGCGAGGGCCTGCGTGGTTCCAATCCGGTGGAAGCGCTGCAGGATGCCATCGACGAGGTCTCCAGCCTGATCGAAGGGCACTTTCCGGCCTCGACCCGGTCGAACGATGACGCGTTGCCGAACTCGCCCCAGCTTCTTGGTTGAGCCGGGGCGGCACTGGCCCGAGAATAGGCGTTCAACCGCAAGGCACCTTCCATGATCTATTTCCACGACATCGACCCCATCGCCCTCTCGCTGGGGCCGATCAAGGTGCATTGGTACGGCATCATGTACCTGCTGGGCTTCACCGCTGCCTGGCTGCTGGGACGCACGCGCATCGCCGCCGGTCGCCTGCCGGGCGTCGACGCCAACGGCTTCTCCGACCTGCTGTTCTACGCCATGCTCGGCGTGGTGCTGGGCGGGCGCATCGGCTACATGCTGTTCTACGCGCTGGGCGATTTCCTGCACAACCCGCTGCTGCTGTTCAAGGTATGGGATGGCGGCATGAGCTTCCACGGCGGCCTGCTGGGCGTGCTGGGCGCCTGCTGGTGGTGGTCGCGCAAGCACCGCCTGCACTTCTTCGACACCATGGATTTCATGGCGCCGCTGGTGCCGCTGGGCCTGGGTTTTGGTCGCATCGGCAACTTCATCGGCGCCGAGCTGTGGGGCAAGTACACCGACGGTACCTGGGGCGTGGTGTTCCCGTCCGGCCTGCCGGCGCCGCTGAACCAGCTCGACCACGCCACCTTGCAGGCGCAGTTCGCCACCGGCGCGCTGAACCAGTTCGCGCGCCATCCCTCGCAGCTGTATGAAGCGCTGCTGGAAGGCCTGGTGATGTTCGTGGTGCTGTGGACGGTCTCGGCCAGGCCGCGCCACCGCTACCTGGTCGGCGGCCTGTTCGCGCTGATGTACGGCCTGTTCCGCTTCGCCGTCGAATTCGTACGCATGCCCGACAACGGCGTCTACGTGGCCTTCGACTGGCTGACCCGCGGCCAGATCCTCAGCCTGCCGCTGATCGCCTTCGGCCTGGTGCTGCTGGTGATGTCGCGCCGCGCACCCGTGCTGCAGCCGCAACCGGTGATGGCTGCGGAGGGCAAGGCATGAAGGCCTATCTGGATCTGCTTGCGCATGTGCTGGAACATGGCGCGGAGAAGAGTGATCGTACCGGCACAGGCACCCGCAGCGTGTTCGGCTGGCAGATGCGCTTCGACCTCAACAAAGGCTTCCCGCTGGTCACCACCAAGAAGCTGCACCTGCGCTCGATCATCCACGAGCTGCTGTGGTTCCTGAAGGGCGATACCAACATCGGCTACCTGAAGGACAACCAGGTACGTATCTGGGACGAGTGGGCCGATGAGAACGGCGACCTCGGCCCGGTCTACGGCAAGCAGTGGCGCAGCTGGGCCACCGCCGATGGCCGCGAGATCGACCAGATGCAGTGGCTGGTGGACGAGATCAAGCGCAACCCCGATTCGCGCCGGCTGGTGGTCAGCGCCTGGAACGTGGGCGAGCTTTCGCAGATGACGCTGATGCCGTGCCACAACCTGTTCCAGTTCTACGTGGTGGACGGCAAGCTCAGCTGCCAGCTCTACCAGCGCAGCGGCGACATCTTCCTCGGCGTGCCGTTCAACATCGCCAGCTATGCGCTGCTGACCCACATGGTGGCGCAGGCCACCGGCCTGGGAGTGGGCGACTTCGTGCACACGCTGGGTGACGCGCACCTGTACTCGAACCACTTCGAGCAGGCCCGCGAGCAGCTGGCGCGCGAACCGCGCGCGCTGCCCAAGCTGTGGTTGAACCCGGAGGTGACCGACCTGTTCGGCTTCCGGTTCGACGACATCCGCATCGACGGTTACGATCCGCACCCGGCCATCAAGGCGCCGGTGGCGGTGTGAGTGCCATGAAGCTGTCGATGATCGTGGCGCTGGACCGCAACCGTGGCATCGGCCAGGGCAATGCCATGCCCTGGCACCTGCCGGATGATTTCAAGCACTTCAAGGCGCTCACCCTGGGCAAGCCGATCCTGATGGGGCGCAAGACGGCCGAGTCGATCGGCCGCGTACTGCCGGGACGGATCAACCTGGTGCTGACCCGCAGCGGCCAGGTGCCGTTCGCGGGCATGCGCGCGGTGGCGTCGCTGGACGAGGCCAAGGCGATTGCCGAAGGCGAGGGCGCCCGCGAGCTGTGCATCATCGGCGGCGGCGAGATCTTCCACCAGCTGCTCGACCAAGCCAGCGACCTGTACCTGACCTGGGTCGATGCCGAAGTGCCTGCCGATACCCATTTCCCCGAAGTCGACATGCGGGACTGGCGGGAAGTCAGCAGCGAGCCGCACCCGGCCGACGAACGCCACGTCTACGCGTTCCGCTTCGTGCATTACGTGCGCCGCTGATCGCGCAAATACCAACGAAAACACCGACGGGGATATCGACGGGGTAGAGTCGACTGTTAGTCGACTGCTCTCGGCGGCCCCCCGAAAAACCCGCGCTGCGCGCGATAGTCGACTGACAGTCGACTCTGCCTGGGCTGTCGCTACGGCATCCGGTAATGCCCGATGATGGCGTGCTGGAACCGCGGGTCCTCTTCGCGCGTGCTGCGCCCAGCGGCGAAGACGCGCAACGGCTGCGATGGACCGTGGGCGGTGCTTCCACCGCCGGTGGTGGCCGGGCCCGGAGTGGGCAGCGGCACCCGTCCATGGTGCCGGGAACGATCAGGTCACGCCTGCGGCGGGGCCCCGTTGTTGCCAGGGCCTGCGGAGCCGCCCCCACCGCCGCCACGGCGACGACGACGGCGCGGGCCACGGTTGCCCGGGTTGGCGGCCGCGGCGTTGGCCCCGCCCGGATCCCTGCCCTGCGCCGATGCAGCCGGGCGCTCGCGTGCTGGTCGCGCTGGCGTGCGTGCGTTGGGCACGGGTGCGGGGACATCGCGGCCCGGCACCTGCACCACGCGCAGTTCATCGGTATCGAGCTGGATCGCGGTCAGCTTGCCGCCCCAGACTGCGCCGGTGTCGATGGCATGCACGCCCTGGGTGATGGTCAGGCCCAGCGCCGACCAGTGGCCGCAGACGATCTTCAGGTCGCGCTCGACCCGGCCTGGCACTTCGAACCAAGGGTACAGTCCCTGTTCCTGCGTGCCCGGCGTGCCCTTGTCCTCGATGCCGATGCGCCCGCGCGGGGTGCAGTAGCGCATGCGGGTGAGCACATTGATGATCGCCCGTGAACGGTCGTAGCCGGACAGGTTCGGCGCCCAGCTCGGCTTGTCGCCGTACATGTTGCGGAACAGCTTGCGGTAGCCGGCACCGTGCAGTTGCGCCTCGACCTCGGCGGCATGCTTTTCGGCCATCTGCGTGGTCCACTTCGGTGCCAGGCCGGCGTGCACCATCATCCAGCCCAGCTCGCGATCCACGTGCACCAGCTTCTGCAGGCGCAGCCAGTCCAGCAGTTCGTCGCGGTCCTCGGCCTGCACGATGCGCAGCAGGTCCGGATTGACCTTGCGCTGTTCCTCTTCGGTGCGTGCACCGACGGCCAGCAGCGAAAGGTCATGGTTGCCCAGCACCACCACGCTGTGCCCGCGCAGCGAATGCACCAGCCGCAGCGTTTCCAGCGACTGGCCACCGCGGTTGACCAGGTCGCCGCAGAACCACAGGGTGTCCTGCGCCGGGTCGAAGCGGATCTTCTCCAGCAGGCGCTGGGTGACGTCGTAGCAGCCCTGCAGGTCGCCGATCGCCCACACACTCATCGTTCGGCCTCCGTGTCAGTGCAGGGTACGCGGGATGGCCAGCACGAAAGGTGCGACCGGCGCGGCGAATTCGGTGCCGTCGTCGGCGACCATGTCGTAGTGGCCCTGCATGGTCCCGTGATCGGTCCCCAGCATGACACCGGACGTGTAGTGGAAGTCTTCACCGGGACGCAGGCGCGGCTGCTCGCCGATCACCCCGTCGCCATCGACATGCTCGACGCGGCCATTGGCATCGGTGATGCGCCAGTGGCGTGCAACCAGGCGCGCGGCAACACGGCCCTGGTTGTGGATGCGGATCGTGTAGGCGAACGCATAGCGCCCGTCTTCCGGCGCGGATTGGTCGTCGAGGAAGCGCGGTGCGACTTCGACGGAAATGGCGTAAACGTCAGCGTCTTCCATACCGGCAGTGTAATCAGGAGGCATTGGCCAAAGCGATGAATTCAGCCACATCCAGCTGTTCGGCGCGGGCATCGGGGCGCACGCCGGCGGCGACGAACTGCTCGGCCGTCACGACGTTGTTGAGCGCATTGCGCAGGGTCTTGCGGCGCTGCCCGAAGGCGGCCTTGACCACCTCGGCGAAACGGGCGTGGTCGTTGATGTTGATCGAGGCCGGGTCACGAGGCACCAGCCGTACCACGGCCGAATCGACCTTCGGCGGCGGCCGGAACGCGCCCGGCGGCACCACGAACAGCGAGGTCACCTGGCAATAGGCCTGCAGCATCACGCTGAGGCGGCCGTACACCTTGCTGCCGGGGCCGGCGGCCATGCGGTCGACCACTTCCTTCTGCAGCATGAAGTGCATGTCGCGGATCACCGCGGCATGTTCCAGTGCATGGAACAGGATCGGCGAGGAGATGTTGTAGGGCAGGTTGCCGACCAGGCGGATCGGCTGGCCGGCAGCCAGCTCGGTGAAGTCCACGCGCAGCACGTCGCGGTGGACGATGGTCAGCTCGCCCAGCGGCTCGGCGGCGGCGGTCAGCGGCGCGATCAGGTCGCGGTCGAACTCGATCACCGTCAGTTTCGGATGCACGCGCAGCAGCGGCAGGGTGATCGCGCCCTGGCCGGGACCGATCTCGACCAGGCGATCGCCTTCTTTCGGGTTGACCGCCATCACGATCTTGTCGATGTAGTGGCGATCGGCCAGGAAATGCTGGCCAAGCTGCTTCTTGGCCGGTGCGGTGAACACCGGGCCGGAGGGGGAATGCGGGGAATTCATGCGCTCAGTGTACGTTGCCGCGCAAGCTGCGCACACAGCGTCGTTGCCGCCTGCAGGCTGGAAGGATCGGCAATGCCGCGGCCGGCCAGGTCCAGCGCGGTGCCATGGTCGACCGCCACGCGCGGGTAGGGCAGGCCCAGGGTCAGGTTCACCGCCTGCTCGAAACCGGAGTACTTCAGCACCGGCAGCCCCTGGTCGTGGTACATCGCCAGCACGGTGTCGAAACCGGCCAGCTTGGCCGGCAGGAACGCGGTATCGGCCGGCAGCGGCCCGACCAGGTCCATGCCCTCCGCGCGCAGGCGCTGCAGCAGCGGGATGACCAGGTCCAGTTCCTCGCGGCCCAGATGGCCGTCTTCGCCGGCGTGCGGGTTCAGGCCGAGCACGGCGATGCGTGGCGCGGGCAGGCCGAACTCGCGGCGCAGCGCGGCGTGCACGGTGCGAAGGGTGTGTTCCAGGCTGGGCGCGGTGATCGCATCGGCCACCTCGCGCAGCGGCAGGTGGGTAGTGGCCAGGGCCACGCGCACGATGGGGTTGGCCAGCATCATCACCACCTTCACCCCGGCCTGGTCGGCCAGCAGTTCGGTGGTGCCACTGTAGGCGATGCCGCCTTCGTTGATGACCGCCTTGTGCACCGGGCCGGTGACCACGCCGTGCAGTTCGCCGGACAGGCAGGCCTGACCGGCAGCGAGCAGGGCGCCGATGACGGCCCCGGCATTGGCCGGGTCGGCCTGGCCGAAGTGGCTGGGCATGGCATTGGCCACCGCGCGCACACGCAGGTCGCCCGGGGCGCGGGCTTCGGCGTCCTCGGGCAGCAGCTGCAGGGGCAGGTTCAGTGCGACGGCGGCCGCGCGCAGGGTATCCGGGTCGGCGAAGGCCAGCAGCCGGCAATCTTCACGCGGCTGCTGGACGAGGCGGACACACAGCTCCGGGCCGATCCCGGCGGGCTCGCCCGGTACCAGAGCGAGCTCGGGGCGCATCGGTCAGGACTGCGGCGGCGTGGCGGTATTTTCCGCGCGGTCCCCGCTGCGGAAGCTGACATAGGCTTCGCCACGCAGTTCCTGGAGGAAGCGGTTGTACTCGTCTTCCAGCTTGCGGCGGCCAATGGTCTCGCGGATCTGGGCGCGCTGGTTGTCGTTGGTCACGTCGGTCTGGCGGGTGGCCACGCGCTGCACGATGTGCCAACCGGCATCGGTGCGGAACGGCTGGCTGACGCCGCCGTCCTGGATGCCGGCCACCTGCTGGCCAAACGCCGGACCGAACGCGTCGACCGGGAACCAGCCCAGATCGCCGCCCTGGCCCTTGCTGTTGTTGTCCTCGGAGGATTCCTTGGCCACGGTTTCGAAATCCGCGCCGCCGGCGATGCGGGCGCGCAGGGTATCGATCTTGGCCTTGGCGGCAGCGTCGGTCTGGTGATCGTCCACGCGCACCAGGATGTGGCGGCCGTGGTATTCGGTGACCGTGTGCGCGCCACCGCTGGCGGCGCTGGCATCACGCACTTCCACCAGCTTCAGCAACTGGAAGCCGCTGGGGCCGCGGATCGGGCCGACCACTTCGCCGGGCTTCATCTTTTCCATCAGCTGGGCAAAGGCCTGCGGGATTTCATCCAGGCTGCGCCAGCCCAGATCGCCGCCTTCCAGCGCGTTCGGGCTGTCCGAATAACGCACGGCGGCAGCGTTGAAGTCCAGCTCACCCTTGTCCAGCAGGGCCTTCACGCCCTCGGCCTTCTTCTGGCCGGTGGCGATCTGGTCGGCGTTGGAGCCGTCGGGCAGGGCGATCAGGATGTGTGCCAGGTGGTACTGGTTGCCCACCGTGGCCTGCTGCTTCAGCGCGGCGTCCACTTCACCCTCGCTGACGCTGATGCGGCTCTGCGCGAAGCTCTGGCGCAGGCGCTGCACAGTGATTTCATCGCGCACCGAAGCACGGAAATCGTTGAAATCGATGCCGTCGTGGGCCAGGCGCTGGCGCAGTGCATCCAGGTCCGAGCCGTTCTGCTGGGCGATGGCATTCATCGCCTGGTTCAGCTCCTGGTCGCTGACGCGGATGCCGCTGCCCTGGGCGCGGGCGACCTGCAGCTTGACCAGCACCAGTCGCTCGAGCACCTGGCGGCTGAGCACGTCTTCCGGCGGCAGCTGGTTTTCACGGCCGGCGTACTGCGCCTTGATGTTGGCGATCGCACGCTGGAGCTCGCTCTGCAGGATCACGTCCTCGTCGACGACGGCGGCGATGCGGTCCAACGGCTGCGCCTCCTGCGCGAGCACCTGCAGAGGGGCGGACACGCTGGACACCGCCAGCAGGGAGGCGAGAAGAACGGGGAAGCGCTTGGTCATGGGATCTGATTCGGATCGTAGTCATCGCGGGTCACCCCGGTGTTGCTGGGCGGCACGAGATAGAGGTCGTCGCGGTTGTAGCCGAGGATAGCACGGCGCAGGGTGCGGTCCGTGTCCTGGCCGATGGAGCTCAGGCCCTTCAGGACGAACTCCACCTGGATGGAATTGTTCATCTCGCCCTCGCGATTGCGGACGTAGCGGCGGCCGACCACGCGCACGGCCAGGCAGCAGCTGTCCCACTGCACGCCGCCGATGATTTCCAGCGGCTCCTTGTCCTGCAGCGAGTAGTAATAGCGACCGACCAGGCTCCAGCGCGCATTCAGCGGGTACAGGAACGACAGGTCAGCCTGCTCCAGCAGGGTGCGGTCATGCTTGCTGGCCGTCGCCGGGGCGCCGGCGTTGATGCGGTAGCGGTAGCTCAGGTTGATCACGCCATCGTTGGGCATCAGGTAGCGGGCGCGGACGCTGGCCAGATCCTCGCGCTTGTACTTCGGGTCCCACTGGTAGGTGGCGCCCAGGGTCCAGCGGTCGTTGATCATGTAGTTGCCGTCGGCGATCCACGCCGACTTGCCCTTCTCCACCGGCGCGCCGCCCGGCGTGACGGTCACCCGCGACTCGTCGAAGTACTGGATCTGGCCGATCGAGGCCGAGAACCGCTCCTTGCCGGTGGTCTGGTCGATGAAACGGGTACTCAGTGCCAGGGTCAGCTGGTTGGCATCGTTCTGGCGGTCGGCGCCGGTGTAGCGCGAATCGCGGAACAGCTGGCCCCAGCTGAAGGTGAAGTCACGGGTGTCGAAGATCGGCAGTTCGTCCTGGTTGCGGTACGGCGTGCGCAGGTAGAACAGGCGCGGCTCCAGCGTCTGCAGGAAGGACTTGCCGCGGATGCTGGTCTCGCGGTCGAAGAACAGGCCGGCGTCGATGCTGCCGATCGGCAGGCTGCGGCTGGGCGAGGTGTTGCCGCGCAGCTGTTCCGGCGTGGCGGTGGTCACGTCCACGCCCTCCGAGGCCAGAACGGTGCTGCGTATCCTGTCGGCCAGGCCGCGGTCCAGCTGGTAGGCCGTGTAGCGGTACGCCAGGGTGGGCGTGATGTACCAGGCCGCGCCGCTGATGGGGAAGGAAACGTACGGCTTGACGTCAAGGCGGGAGCCGCCATAGGCGCGCACGGTCTGGCCGGTGCGGGTGTATTGCAGGTCCGGGCCCGCATCGGCACCGTACTTGAGGTTCACGTCGTCGTGGGTGAACCTCACCGCTTCGGCGTACAGGCCGGTTTCCAGCCATGGCCGCATCGGCTTGTTCCAGTTGAAATACACCCGCGGCTGGCGGTTGTAGGGCAGGGCATTCTCGTCAAGCGTGTAGTCGGTCAGCTGCCAGCGGTCGGCCATGATGCCGGCCGTCCAGTTCGTGCCCGTACCGTACAGGCCGATGGTGCTCTGCAGGTTGGAGGCGGTCACCCCCACCAGGCGGTTGGCGAAGTCCTCGACATAGCGCTCGTCGCTGACCCAGGCCAGGTTGGCGCGGGCCTGCCAGTGGCTGTTCACGTTGTGGTAGCCGTCGAACATCACCCGGCCGCGGTCGCGGTCGCGCAGCCTGTCGTTGGGCATGTAGCTGGTCAGCACCTCGCCACGGCCGCCGTTGTAGAGGTAGCGGAACTCGTTGTCGAGCAGCAGGCCGCGCCGGCTCATGTAGCGCGGGGTCAACGTGTCGTCGTAGTTCGGCGCCAGATTGAAGTAGATCGGCTGCGCGTAGTCGAAACCGTTGCGGCCGGACATGCCCAGCTGCGGGAACAGCAGGCCGGTCTTGCGGCGGTCATCGATCGGGAACTTGAAGTACGGCGCCCACAGCACCGGCACCTTGCCGATCCGCAGCACGG
Source organism: Stenotrophomonas sp. YJH_SMC_37 (assembly GCF_059370035.1). Taxonomy (NCBI): domain Bacteria; kingdom Pseudomonadati; phylum Pseudomonadota; class Gammaproteobacteria; order Lysobacterales; family Lysobacteraceae; genus Stenotrophomonas; species Stenotrophomonas sp. YJH_SMC_37. The sequence goes on along the minus strand of NZ_JCAFTG010000015.1, from coordinate 59,300 downwards.
CGTTGCGGGCGGTGCCGAAGCCCTCGTCGTTGTCCACTTCGATCTGCGGCGCCGACAGCTTCCACACCGGCTGTGACGGGTCGCAGGTGGTGTAGGTGGAGCGGTGCATCTGGCCGACCGCGCCCTGCAGGTCGACCGACTCGGCATCGCCGTTGCCGCGGCGCGACACCAGCTGGTACTTGATGTCGGTGATCTTGTGGGTGTCGCTTTCCTGGTTGCCTTCGGCGCGCTTGGCGACCATCCGGATCGACCCGTCCTGGTAGCGGACATTGCCGTCGGCGATGTAGTTGCCGGTCTCGGTGTCGAAACTGAGCTTGTCGGTACCGACGAACTGGTCGCCCCGGCGCAGCGCCACGTTGCCCTCGTACTGCGGCACGGTGGTGGTACCCAGCAGCTGGTCGCCTTCGATGTCGGTCGGCTGGTTCTCGCGGGCGGCCGCAGCGGCAGCCTTGTCCTGGCCCGGGACCGGCGTGGGGGCGTCGGTGAACGCGGGAATGACGTCGGTGGCCGGGCACAGGCCCCAGTTGAGCGGCTTATCATCAGCCATTGCCGGAAGGCTGATGGCGATGCTCAGAGGCAGGGGAAGCAGGCGGAGGGCTCGGCGCACGCGGTTCGGATTCGGGCGAAAACGGACGGTAGCTTGCCCCATCCCTTGCATAGGGGCAATGAAGGACGCCGGAGCCTGCCGGTTCGGGTTCATCCGGCGGAGGTGCCGGCGGATGGCGTAAGCAGGGCCTGGACATGGGCCACGCTGCACTCGGCCAGGGCCTGCAGGTCATAGCCGCCCTCCAGCATCGACACCACCCGGCCAGCCGCGTGGCGGCGTGCCAGCGCGTGCAGCTCACCGGTGATCCAGGCGAAATCGTCGGTCTCCAGCATCAGATCCGCCTGTGGATCACGCAGGTGGGCATCGAAGCCGGCCGAGATCAGCAGCAGCTGCGGGCGGAAGTCGTCGATGGCCGGCAGCATCTCGTCGGCCCAGACGTTGCGGAAGCGGAAGCCGCCGCTTCCCGGCGGCAGCAGGATGTTCATCAGGTTGCCGGCACCGCGGTCGCGGCGCAGGCCGGAATTGGGGAACAGCCCGGCCTGGTGGGTGCTGTAGTACGAAACCCGGGCGTCATGCTGGAAGATGTCCTGGGTGCCATTGCCGTGGTGCACGTCGAAATCGACCACCGCGATCCGTTCCAGGCCATGGCGGTCGCGGGCATGGGCGGCGGCGATGGCGATGTTGTTCAGCAGGCAGAAGCCCATGGCGGTGCTGCTGGTGGCGTGGTGGCCCGGTGGGCGTACCGCGCAGAAGGCCAGCGGGTCCTCGCCCAGCATCACCGCATCGACTGCGGCGACGCCGGCACCGGCGGCGTGCACGGCGGCGCTGGCCGAGCCCGGCGAGGTCCAGGTGTCCATGTCCAGCTGGCGCAGCGGTGCGGTCTGCGGCTGCAGCACGAAGTCGAGCAGGGCGCTGTCGTGGACCCGGGTCAGTTCGCCGAACTTCGCCGGCGGCGCCTCGCGCCAGTCCAGCTGGCCGGGGAAGGCGGTGTGCAGCGCGTCCAGCACCTGCTGCAGCCGTTGCGGGCATTCGGGATGGCCGGGACCGGGGTCATGCAGCAGGCAGGACGGGTGGGAATAGACCAGCATCGTGCCGACTCAGCGCTGGCGCTGCTGTGGCTGCCACAGCGCTTCGCCATGGCCGTCGGCGCGGGCCAGCACCCGGGCCAGCACGAACAGCAGGTCCGACAGCCGGTTGAGGTATTGCAGCGCCTCGCTGCGGACGGCCTCGTGGCGGGCCAGGGTGACCGTCTCGCGCTCGGCGCGGCGGACGATGGTGCGGGCCAGATGGCAGCGCGCGGCAGCTTCGCCGCCGGCCGGCAGGATGAATTCCTTCAGCATCGGGAGGTTGGCGTTGTAATGGTCCAGCTGCTGCTCCAGGGCCGAGACGTCGGCGGCATGGATCGCGGCGTGGCCGGGAATGCACAGCTCGGCGCCCAGATCGAACAGCTGGTGCTGCAGATGCACCACCAGCGCGCGTACATCCTCGGGCAGGGGCGCGGCCAGCAGCAGGCCGAGCGCGGCGTTGGCCTCGTCGACGGTACCGAAGGACGCCACGCGGGCGTCATCCTTGGCCACGCGTTGGCCGTCGCCAAGGCCGGTACTGCCGTCGTCGCCGGTGCGGGTGTAAATGCGCGAGAGGCGATGACCCATGGCGCGCGGCTCAGTGGCGGATGTCGCGGCGGGCCTGCTGGAGCTTCAACACCTGCTCCACGGCCAGCTGCAGGGCAGCGGCCAGCGCCACATAGATCGCCGTAGTGCGCAGGTAGGGCCCGAACCACTGCGCGTAGTTCTGTGCCCAGCCGGCCAGCGTCGGCTCGGCCACGTTACGGCTGGTCCAGTAGAAGCCGCCCTGCGCCAGCAGGTGGCAGATCGCCACCGACGCGACCAGCAGCAGCGCACCCTTGGCCAGCACCGGCCAGCGCGCGCCCTGGTAGTTGCGGCCCAGCAGCATGCCGCCGGCCCACAGCGAGAAGTACGCCGGCAGCAGCAGCCAGTAACCCGGCGACACGCAGTAGTGCTGCCAGAAATCCAGGCCGCTGCTGCGGATCACGATCCAGTCCACCAGCACGGCGAACACCATCAGCAGCGGAAACGCCCAGCGTGTCCACGTGGCCAGATAGAAGCCACCGATGAAGAACACCGCCCAGGAGGCATCCGGAATGGCCGCGAAGTGGTTGACCCGGGTCGCCGCCAGCAACAGCACGAGAACGGACAGGACGAAGGCGCGGTTGGCGGTGGCGGACATGGCAGCGGGCCCGGAGCGGATTCAGGTTTCATTCTAGCCCGCCGCGCCGGTTGGCGCAGGCGCCGCTTGTTCGGCGTACAGTCGGGGCGAGCGCGTATCATCAACACATGAGTGAACGACATGACGTGCTGATTGTCGGTGGTGGCCTGGTGGGTGCCAGCCTGGCCATCGCCCTGGACCGGCTGGGCCGCGACGTGGGCCTGCTCGAGGCCAGCCCGGCCGGCGAGCTGCCTGCGGTGTTCGACCAGCGCAATCTCAGTTTCGCCGCTGCCACCGTCAATGCGCTGACCGCGCTGGGGGTGATGCAGAAGCTGGCGATGGCACCGGGCCCGATCCGGCGCATCCATGTCAGTCGTGCCGGCGATTTCGGCCGTGTGCAGCTCGAAGCGGCCGATTACGACCGGCCGTGGTTCGGCCAGGTGGTGGTGGCGCGGGACTTCGGCCAGGCGCTGGAAGCGCGGCTTCAGGAGCTGCCGCGCCTGCGCCGTTATCGGCCGATGCGGTTCCTGGGACTGGGCGAGGTGGTGGACGGCTACCGCCAGGTGCGGGTGGCTGACGAGGCGGGTGAACGCGTGCTGCTGGCACGTCTGGTGGTGGGGGCCGATGGCACCACCAGCGGCGTGCGTGGCGCGCTGGGCATCGAGGTCGACCGCCATGATTTCCAGCAGACCCTGTTCGTCGCCCGCGTGCGCAGCCAGCGTGCGCCGGATGGCACGGCCTGGGAGCGCTTCACCGATACCGGCCCGACCGCCCTGCTGCCGCGCGGTGACCGCCACTTCGGCACCGTGCATGGCGTGGCCCGCGATCAGGCCGATGCGGTGATGGCGCTGGACGATGCGGCCTGGCTGCAGCGCCTGCAGGACGCGATCGGCTGGCGTGCCGGCCGCCTGCTCGAATCCGGTCCACGCAGCGCTTATCCGCTCATCCAGGTGCTGGCGCGCGCATTGGCCGGTGAACGCACGGTGCTGCTGGGCAATGCCGCGCAGACCATCCATCCGCTGGGTGCGCAGGGCTTCAACTTGGGCCTGCGCGATGCGCTGACCCTGGCCGAACTGCTGGAGAATGCGCATGAGGATGCTGGCAGTGATGCATTGCTGCAGGCCTATGTTGCACGCCGCGAGGAAGACCGCCGGCAGACGGTGGCGTTCTCCGGCGGCCTGGCACGGCTGACCAGCAACCCGGCGCCACTGATGCGGCCGCTGCGCAGCCTCGGTCTGGTGGCCGCACAACGCGCCTCGGTGCAGTCGATGCTGGTCGGTGGTGCGATGGGCTTCCGTGGCGAAGTACCGCGGCTGTGCCGTGGAGAAACCGCATGAGCCGCCGCGCGCGCCTGGATGTGGCCATCGTCGGCGGTGGCGTGGTCGGTGCCGCGTGCGCGCTGGCGCTGGCCGATGCCGGCCTGTCGGTGGCGTTGGTGGAAGGTCGTGAGCCCGCGCCGTGGCAGGTTGCGCAACCGGACCTGCGCGTGTTCGCCTTTGCCGCCGACAACGTGCAGCTGTTGAACCGCCTCGGCGTGTGGCCGGCGATCGCCCAGGCCCGTGCCTGGCCCTACCGGCGTATGCAGGTGTGGGATGCGGCCGGTGGCGAAGATCTGCTGTTCGATGCCGATCGCTTCGGCCGTCGCGAACTGGGCTACATCGTCGAGAACGGCCTGCTGCAGGACCGCCTGTGGGCGGCGCTGCCGGCGGCGGGCGTGCAGCTGCACTGCCCGGCACGGGTGGAAGCACTGGAGCAGGACGAGGATGGCGTGCGCCTGCGCCTGGATGACGGTCGCCGCCTGGAAGCGGCGTTGGCGGTGGCCGCCGACGGTGCCGAATCGACCCTGCGCCAGCTGGCCGGGATCGAGGTTGAAAAGCATGACTACCACCAGCGTGGCGTGGTGTCCTACGTGGACAGCGATCTTTCCAACCAGGCCACGGCCTGGCAGCGTTTCCTGCCGGGCGGTCCACTGGCGCTGCTGCCGGTGGCCGAGCGCCGCAGCTCCATCGTCTGGACCCTGCCCGAGGATGAAGCGGCTCGCGTGCTGGCGTTGGACGAGGACAGCTTCAACCGCGAACTGACCCGCGCCTTCGCTGCACGCCTGGGCGAACTGCGTCTGGCCTCGCCGCGTGCGGCGTTCCCGCTGCGCCGCCAGCTGGCCCGTCACTATGTGGCCGGCCGCGTGCTGGCGCTGGGCGATGCCGCACATGTGGTGCACCCGCTGGCCGGGCAGGGCGTGAACCTGGGGTTGCGCGATGTCGCTGCCCTGCAGCAGTGGCTGGCGCCGTCGGCCGAGCGCCGCGGCCAGCCGCGGCTGTCGCCGCAGCGCCTGCAACGCTGGGCACGCGAACGGCGCAGCGACAACCACATCGCCGCCTACAGCTTCGATGCGATCAACCGCCTGTTTTCCAACGACGAAATGCACCTGACCCTGGCCCGCGGCCGCGCGCTGGGCTGCGTCGGCAAATGGCCGCCGCTGGTGCAGGCATTCTGGAAGCGCGCCGCCGGGGTCTGAAGCAAAAAGGGGACGGAGGGGATTAAGTCGTTTGTGCAGATACGACTTAATCCCCTCCGTCCCCTTTTTCAATCCACCAGCCAGCCGGCCAGGTCGGTGCGGTCCAGCTTGCCGCGGTGCCTGCGGTCCAGCGAATTGAATTCGTCGGCCAGCGCCGGGTTGGCCTGTGCTTCCTCGCGGCTGATGAAACCATCGCCGTTCACATCCAGCGCAGCGAAGTGGATGCGGTACTGGCCGACCACGCTGCTTGGTTCCAGCGAGCGCACGGTCACCTGTGCCTCGCCGGCCTGCTGCGGAATCTCGACGCTGCCGCTGACCCGGCCCGCATCCAGCGGTTGCCGGCGGATCGCGCCGCCGGTGGGGCCCAGCGGCTGGCTCTGCGCAGGAGTGTGCGGCAATTGCTGGGCCACCGCTGGTGCGGCGGCCAGCAGGGTGATCAACATGGCGAGCGAGTGGTATCGCATGGTTCCCTTCCTCGGTAGCGCCGGGCCCATGCCCGGCGGGCATGTTCCTCAGCGCAGCGGCGAGGCCAATACCGTGATCTCCTCACGGTCGTGATAGAGCTGCTTGGCGCGTACCACCAGCGGCTTGCCGGCCTGGTCCTGGAACAGGTCCAGGCACAGGCGGGTTTCGTCCCAGCGCTTCTTCATCGGCAGCTTCAGATTGAAGATGGCGTGCCTGCACCAGCCTTCGCGGAACCAGGTGGCCATGCGTTCGGCCACGCGGCGCGGCTGCTCGACCATGTCGCAGACCATCCAGTCCAGCGGCTGTTCGGGGTGCCAGTGGAAACCATCGGCGCGCAGGTGCTCGACCAGACCGGTGTCCAGCACGTGCTGGCGCAGCGGGCCGTTGTCGATGCTCAGCACGTGCATGTGCTGGCGGGTCAGTACCCAGGTCCAGCCGCCGGGGGCGGCGCCCAGGTCGGCCGCACGCATGCCGGGCTTGGCCAGTGCTTCGCGTTCTTCCGGCGTCAGCAGGGTCAGCAGTGCTTCGTCCAGCTTCAGTGCCGAACGCGAAGGCGCCTCGGGCAGCAGCTTCAGGCGCGGGATGCCCAGTGCCCACGGCGCGCTGTCGGCCGGGTCGGCCACGCAGACGAAGGCATGGGTGCCGTCGACGAACACCACGTGCAGGCGCGGCAGGCGGTTGTTTGGCTTATCAGTGAGCTTGCCGGCCTTGCGCAGCGCCGGGCGCAGTGCATTGCCGAAGGCTCGCGCCAGCCCGGACAGTGGCTTGCCAGCGTCCGAATCGGGGTGCTCCACCCACAGGTCGCCGAAGCGCGGCGCATCGGCCAGCACCTCCAGCATCGGGGTGATGCGATCGCTCGGGTCCAGCTGCGGCAGCTCGGCCAGCACGACCAGCTTCTGCCGCGCGAAGATCAGTTCTCGCCAGCGCAGGCGTGGCGCCAGTGCTGCAGCGTCGTCGCACATGAAAAGCACATAGCCGTCATTGCGCTGGGTGCGCGCATAGCCAGCGAAACCGGCTTCACCGGCGCGGAACTGCAGCTCGCCGGCCAGCTCGGGTTCAAAGCCCTGCCGGCACAGGCACAGCAGGCCGATGCCGGTCTCAGTAACGGGCGCCATCGCTTTCCCCATAGGTTCGCAGCACGCTGCGCGCGGCGTCGCGGTCCAAGCCCTGCACCACTTCGATGCCACGCTTGTTGAGCTCGCCGACCCAGTCGGCCGGCAGCGGGCCTTCATCGAACGGGGTCAGTTCCTCGACGTCGGCCGCACTGGCACCGATCAGCAGGCGGTCGATGCCGGCCCACACGGTAGCGCCATAGCACTGGCAGCATGGCTGCGAACTGGTGGCCAGGGTGACCGGCGACAGCACCGCGTTCAGGCGCGGGGTCTGCAGGCGCTGCTGGGCCAGCATGTAGGCCATGTTCTCGGCGTGCGCCAGCGAAGTCGCGTGCGGCATCACCCGGTTCACGCCAGCGGCGATGACCTTGTCGTCCGGGCCGAACACCACCGCACCGAACGGGCCGCCACTGGCGTGCTCGACGTTCAGCCGCGACAGCTCGATCGCCAGCGCGACCTTGGCCTCGTCGCCCGGATATCGACGATCCAGGTCGATCTGGTCGTGGATCCAGGCGGGAAGGGTCAGGTGGACTTGCGCGTACAGCATCGCGGGGGTGCCTCGTGTGGGATGGAAAAAAGTGCGGTTGCTTGGGGAACCGGCGCGCAGTGTAGCCGCACCGGCCTGTATCGGGTGTGGGCGTGGGTCAGCCTGGCGAGCCGGTGCGGACCACCACGTACTGCTTGCGGAATTCCAGCCCTGCCTGCGGCCAGCTGGCCGCGTAGGCGCGCAGCAGGGGCAGGGCGGCGGCGAAGTCGTGGCCGTTGACCCGGCAATCAGCCTCGCACAGGCCATCGGCATCGCGCGAGGCGAACAGGCGGATGGCCAGGAAAGAACGCGTCTTCAGCAGCGCATCGAATGCATCGATGCTGCGCGTGAACAGGCAGCAGGGGCAGGAGCCATGATCGTCTTCGCTGCGGGGGCCGGTGTCCATCTCATGCTCGCGGTAATGCGCCAGTGGACCGAGCACCACGGTGCGTTCGAGTTCCTGGCCGTCAGCGCCGGCCGGATAGGCCAGGCCCATCATCGGCAGGCCCTGCGCGTCTTGGGCGCCGATCGCGGTCTGCAGGGTCACCAGGTCCACCCGGGCCCAGGCCTGGAAGCCGGACAACAGCGATGCCTGCTCATCGGCACCATTTGCGTGCTGGTACTCGAACAGGCCATCGGCGAACAACTGCGGATGCTGGCTTTCAATGACGGTGGAGGTCTGCCAACCACCGTTGTCGCGCGCGTGTGCGGCCATTGCATGCGGGGTCAGGCGCAGGCCGCTGTCCAGCAGCAGCGCGTTGCCGTCGATGCGGCTGGCGACGCTGGCGTCCTGCAGGGCCTGCTGCAGCAGTGGGAGGAGGGCGGTGGACGTCGTGGTCATGTCAGGCCTGTGGATGGATCGGGTGGAGCATCCAGGCCGGGCCCGGTGCTAGCGGTCGAGCGCGTCAATTTCGGCGCGATAGCGCTGCGCGTCGGACTGCTGCTGCGGGTCGTTGCCGTGGTCGCGCAGCCAGCTTTCCAGTTCGCGGCGATAGTCCGCGCGGAACTCGGCATTGCCCGGGCTGAAGTGCAGCTTGCGCGCCGCTACCTCCACGCGCTCGCGCGCACTGGCACGGGCCTGGGCGATGCCATGCGGGGATTCGTTGGTGAGGATGACGAAGTTGCGTGGGAAGCCCGGCGTGTACTTGACCACGAACGGCTGGTCGCGCGCCGGGATGCGGATGGCGTTTTCCAGCGGCCACAACGAAGCGGTGTTGGTGTAGAACACCACGTCCACGTCGCGGCCCTCGGCGGTATGCAGCACCCCTTCGTAGCGCCAGATGTACTGTTCGTTGAGCGTGGAACTGGTTCGCTCGGCCTTGACGATCACCGCTTCACCACGCTCGCCCACCACGTTGAGGAAGGTGGCGTTGAGGAAGTGGCCGAGGAACATGTTGAGCATCGCCAGCGGGAACACCACGATGGCGTAGCCCGGAAAGCGCCGCCACCACGAGACCAGTCCGGCCAGCACCATCGCTGCAAAGAACGTCAGCAGCGGATGCTGCGAGATGAACCAGAACAGGACGGAGAGGGCGGTGATCATTGTCGATGGCGTGCGGGCGCCATGCTGGCGCCCGCGCAGGTCCTCAGGCCGACCAGGTATCGCGCAGGGTCACGCTGCGGTTGAACACCGGCTTGGCTTCGGTGTGGTCGCGGCGGTCGGCGACGAAGTAGCCGGTACGTTCGAACTGGAACGACTGCTCCGGTGCGGCGCTGGCCGCGGCCGGCTCGACATAGCCGGTGACGGTGCGGCGCGATTCCGGATTGAGGTAATCGCGGTAGGTCTTGCCTTCCGAGTCATCATCCGGGTTCGGCACCGAGAACAGGCGGTCGTACAGGCGGATCTCGGCCGGCACGCCATGCACGGCGCTGACCCAGTGGATGGTGCCCTTGACCTTGCGGTTGGCGCCTTCCATGCCCGGACGCGATTCCGGATCCAGCCAGCCGCGCAGCTCGGTGATGGTGCCATCGGCATCCTTGATCACTTCGTCGCAGCGGATGATGCCGGCGCCGCGCAGGCGCACTTCGCCACCCGGCACCAGGCGCTTCCAGCCCTTCGGCGGCACTTCGGCGAAGTCCTCGCGGTCGATCCACACCTCGCGTGCAAACGGCACTTCGCGGCTGCCGAAGCTCTCGTCCTTGGGATGGTTGCTGAAGGTCAGCAGCTCTTCGTGGCCTTCCGGCAGGTTGGTCAGCACCAGCTTGACCGGATCGACCACCGCCATGCGGCGTGGGGCGGCGCTGTCGAGGTCCTCGCGCAGTGCGCCTTCCAGCACGCTGAAGTCGATCAGCGAATTCTGCTTGCTGATGCCTACGCGCTCGGCAAACAGGCGCATTGCAGACGGGGTATAACCACGGCGGCGCAGGCCCTGCAAGGTCGGCATGCGCGGGTCGTCCCAGCCGTCCACCAGCTGTTCGGTGACCAGCGCCATCAGCTTGCGCTTGCTCATCACCGTGTAGTTGATGTTCAGGCGCGAGAACTCGATCTGGCGCGGCTTGGCAGCTTCGCGCGGCAGGCCGGCATCGACCAGCGGCTGGGTCAGCGCATCGTCATGGGCGAAATCGACGTTGTCCACGCACCAGTCGTACAGCGGGCGGTGGTCTTCGAACTCCAGCGTGCACAGCGAGTGGGTGATGCCCTCGATCGAATCACCCAGCGCGTGGGCGAAGTCGTACATCGGGTAGATCGGCCACGCGCTGCCGGTGTTCTGGTGCTCGACGTGCTTGATGCGGTACAGCGCCGGATCGCGCAGGTTGATGTTGCCGCTGGCCATGTCGATCTTCGCGCGCAGGGTGCGTGCGCCATCCGGGAATTCACCGGCGCGCATGCGGCGGAACAGGTCGAGGTTCTCCTCGACGCTGCGGTCGCGCCACGGCGACGGGCGGCCCGGCTCGGTGAGAGTGCCGCGGTAGGCGCGCACTTCCTCGGCCGACAGGTCGCAGACATAGGCCTTGCCCTGTTCGATCAGCTTCTCGGCGGCCAGGTAATAGGCCTGGAAGTAGTCCGAAGCATGGCGCAGCTCGTTCCACTCGAAGCCCAGCCAGCGCACGTCGTCCTGGATCGCGGCCACGTACTCCGGATCTTCCTTGGCCGGGTTGGTGTCGTCGAAGCGCAGGTTGCAGACGCCGCTGAATTCGCCGGCGATGCCGAAGTTCAGGCAGATCGACTTGGCATGGCCGATGTGCAGGTAGCCGTTCGGTTCCGGCGGGAAGCGGGTCTTGATCGCCTGGTGCTTTCCGCTGGCCAGGTCCTCGCGCACGATCTGGCGGATGAAATCGCGCTTTTCGTGGCTGTCGGCGGGGGTCTCGGGGCTGGCGGGGGTGTGCTCGGACATGAGTCTGGGGCGAAAAAGGGCAGAAAGACCAACAGTCTAGCGCGTACCGGGCGGGGTTGCCCGGTCCGGATCGGTAGCGCCGGGCCACGCCCGGCGAGCGTGGCGGCAACCCGCCGGGCATTGCCCGGCGCTACCGGGACGGGGCGGGCGTATGCTGGAACCTTGTCCCATGGAGCCGCCGCATGCACATCGTGTACAAGGCCGACAACCTGTTCGACGCCCACCTGGTCAAGCACGCGCTGGAAGACGCCGGCATTCCCGCTTTTGTATTTGGCGAGTCATTGCTGGGCGGCATGGGCGAGCTGCCGCTGTTTGGTGTGCTGCGGGTCGGTATACCCGATGCGGCACGCCCGCAGGCCGAGGACATCGTGGCCGCGCTGGACTTGGGCCACGCGCCGGACGCCCCCATTTCAGATGCAGACGACATAGCCGGCCTTCCGGCGTAGGAGCGCATCATGTTGGGAATTGGCCAGGGCATCCTCGGCATCGGGGCCTTCAAGCAGCGCCTGCCGCGCCCGGAAGAGGCGCTGCCGGGACGCGAGCAGCCGTTGCCGCTGCACAGCAACCAGCACTTCGTGAACAGCCATCCGCTGAAGGACCGTTTCGCCGGCCTGCAGCAGATCCGCTTCGCGCTGGGCTGTTTCTGGGGCGCCGAGCGCAAGTTCTGGACCGAACCGGGCGTGTACAGCACCTCGGTGGGCTATGCCGGCGGCATCACCCCGAACCCGACCTATGAAGAGGTCTGCTCGGGCCTGACCGGCCACACCGAAGTGGTGCAGGTGGTGTTCGACCCGGCGGTGGTGAGCCTGGAACGGCTGCTGCAGCTGTTCTGGGAAAGCCATGACCCGACGCAGGGCATGCGCCAGGGAAACGACACCGGCACCCAGTACCGTTCGGCGATCCATGCCACCGACGAGGGCCAGTACAAGGCCGCGCTGGCCAGTCGCGAGGCCTACCAGGCGCAGCTGGATGCGGCCGGCTACGGCCCGATCACCACCGAGATCGTGTACCCGGCACCGGCGTACTACTACGCCGAGGACTACCACCAGCAGTACCTGGCGAAGAATCCGAACGGCTATTGCGGCATCGGCGGCACCGGCGTGAGCTGCCCGATCGGATTGGATGTGGAGGCGCCGCGCTGACGCGCGGTGGTCCGCCTGCGGCGGGCAGAAGCCAAAGCCAAAGCCAAAGCGGCTCTGGTTTGCTGTGAGTTTGGCGGGACGGGTGCAGATGGCGGGACACGCCGTAAACCCGTCCTTGGGGGCTCGGCCACGGCATCCATGCCGTGGACGGTCCCGCCATCTGCGCCCGTCCCACCTTCGACAGTTTCCCGGTGACGGTGGGCGAGAGCATTGGTTACTGACGAACTGATGGAAAACAAAAAGGACGCGGCGTTCGCCGCGTCCTTTTTGTTTGGTTCTGCATTGCCCTTGTAGAGCCGAGCCATGCTCGGCTCCGAGCAAGCGAAGCGCGCGACCCGCTGTTGCTCTTCTTTCTTTCTTCCGTGGCGGGCGGCCGCAGGAAACTGTCGAAGGCAGGGTGGGTAGGCCGTGCAGGGGCGTGAGCCGCATGGATGCGGCGACAGAGCTTACAGGGACGTACTTGCAGCGTCCCCTGCACGGCCTACCCACCCTGCCAACCACATGACCCGCTCTTCGCGACCAAGCCCCCCGCCACGAGGGGCTCAGCCGTTGGCCGGAATCCTCACAGTGCGGCGCGGATCCGCTCGCGCAGTGCTTCCAGATCCTTGGCAAACGCCTCGATGCCGGTCGCCAGCTTCTCGGTGGCCATCGGATCGGCCGCCAGATCCGCCGCGAACTTCGCCGCGTCGATCGGCGTCACCGCCGTGCCATCGGCTGCACCGGCTACCAGCTTGCGCGGCAGCTCGCCGTGGTCGGCGTCCAGCTTCTCCAGCAGGTCCGGCGAGATCGTCAGGCGGTCGCAGCCGGCCAGTGCTTCGATCTGCGCGGTCGAACGGAACGAGGCGCCCATCACCACCGTCGGCGAACCGCGACGCTTGAATTCGGCGTACACGCCGCGCACGAACTTCACGCCCGGGTCTTCGTCGATGGTGGCCGGGGTCTGGCCGTTGGCCACGTACCAGTCGAGGATGCGGCCGACGAACGGCGAGATCAGGAACGCGCCGGCTTCGCTGCAGGCCAGCGCCTGGGTCGGGTTGAAGATCAGCGTCAGGTTGCAGTCGATGCCTTCGGCCTGCAGGATGCGCGCGGCTTCCACGCCTTCCCAGGTCGCGGCGATCTTGATCAGGATCTTCTCGCGCGGCACGCCGGCGTCGGCGTACATCTGGATGAACTGGCGGGCCTTGGCCACGGTGGCCGCGGTGTCGTGAGCCAGGTCGGCATCCACCTCGGTGGATACCCGGCCCGGCACCAGCGTGCTCAGCAGCGCGCCGACGCCGATGGTCAGGCGGTCGGCCACCGCGTGCACCACGGCTTCGCGGTCGCCACCCTGCTGGCGGCCCCAGGCCAGTTCGCGTTCGATCAGCTCGGCGTAGACCGGCAGGTCCAGCGCCTTCTTCACCAGGGTCGGGTTGGTGGTGCAGTCCACCGGCTGCAGGCGCTTGATCGCCTCGTAGTCACCGGTATCGGCGACGACCACGGACAGTTCACGCAGCTGGGACAGTTTGGACGGGGTACTCATTGCGGCTCCTGGTGCAAGGGAATCGAATCGCGCGCGGTGCGCAGCGGTAATCAGGGGCGGTCGTTATGGACCGCGGTCACGCGCAGGCGCAGCTTCCGGCCACCGGGCGCGTTCCAGTCGATGCTCTGGCCGACCGAAAGGCCGAGCAGGGCACTGCCGACCGGGGCCAGCACGGAGACCTTGCCTTCATCGACGTTGGCTTCGCGGGGGAAGACCAGGGTCAGGACGTGCTTTTCGCCCGACACTTCATCTTCGCATTCCACGCGCGAATGCATCATGACGATGCCTTCGGGAATCTGGTCCGGTGCCATCACGGTGGCCCGGTTGAGTTCTTCAGCAAGCGCGAGCGCGGCAGGCGTCTGGCTCAGCGCGGGGGATTCGAGCATGGCGTCCAGGCGGTCCATGTCGAAAGTAGAAACGGTGATCGACGGCGGCAGGCCGCTGGCGGTACTCATGGTGAAGCTCCTTGGTTGAAAGCCATGCAAAAGGCGGCACCTGCTGGCGCCGCCTGTCTGTATTGTGGGGACAAATGCGGCCGGAATCGACTCCTGCCGATTCCGGGCCGATGCTGCAGGGGTTCAGCCGTTCAGCGCCGGGCCGGGCAGGGATGCCGCATCGGACGTGGCGTTCAGCGCATCCAAGGTGAACAGCGCCTGCGGCAGGCGCTTGAACTGGTCGGCCAGCTCCATCAGGAAGTCGTTCATGGCCGAGCTGCGACGCCAGATCATGGCGATGCGGCGGCTGGGACGGCCCTCGCCGGTGAAATCGAGCAGGCGGATGTTGTTCGAGCGCGGCACCGGCGGCTGCACCGACAGACTTGGCAGCAGGGTGATGCCGACGTCGGCGGCGACCATCTGCCGCAGGGTTTCCAGGCTGGTGGCGCGGAATTCGGACTTCTCATTGGCGCCGAACAGGCGGCACACTTCCAGCGCCTGGTCGCGCAGGCAATGCCCGTCTTCCAGCAGCAGCAGCTTCTGCGTCGCCAGTTCCTGCACGTCCAGATGTTCGCGACGGGCCAACGGGTGGCGCCCGGAGACGGCCAGCAGGAACGGCTCCTCGAACAGGAACTCGGCATGCAGCTGGTCGTCCACCACCGGCAGCGCCAGCAACGCAGCATCCAGCTTGCCTTCGCGCAGGCGGTCCAGCAGCACGTCGCTCTTTTCCTCGACCAGCAGCAGTTCCAGCTCCGGGAAGCGCTCGCGGATGCGCGGGATCACATGCGGCAGCAGGTACGGGCCGAGGGTCGGGAAGATGCCCAGGCGCACCGTGCCGGCTTCCGGATCGCGGCTGCGTCGCGCCGCTTCCTTCAGCTGTTCCACTTCGGACACGATCACCCGCGCCCGTGCCGCCGCTTCCTGACCGGCCGGGGTCAGCATCACCTTGCGCGGTGCGCGTTCCACCAGCGGCAGGCCCAGCTCTTCTTCCAGCTTGCGGATCTGCGTCGACAGCGTGGGCTGGCTGACGAAGCAGGCGGCGGCAGCCCGGCCGAAATGCTTGTGGTCGGCCAGGGCTACCAGGTACTTCAGATCACGTAGGTTCATCCTTACACCCCAGGGGTAACGGACCGGCTGACGGCGTGGTTACCCGACAGGCAGACAATGTTCCCGGTGATCTGGGAACGGTGGATCAGGCCGCTTCAGCAACGGCACCGCTGCTGTTGCTCACCGACGAGCGGATCAGGTGGTCGAACGCGCTCAGTGCGGCGGTGGAACCGGCGCCCATGGCGATGATGATCTGCTTGTAGGGCACCGTCGTGCAATCGCCAGCAGCGAACACACCCGGCAGGTTGGTCTGGCCGCGGTCATCGATGACGATCTCGCCACGCGGCGAAAGCGCCACCACATCCTTCAGCCACTCGGTGTTGGGCAGCAGGCCGATCTGCACGAAGATGCCTTCCAGCTCGACGCGGTGGGCATCGCCGCCGATGCGGTCCTTGTACACCAGGCCGGTGACTTTGCTGCCGTCGCCCAGCACTTCGGTGGTCTGTGCGCTGGTCAGCACCGTCACGTTGGCCAGGCTGCGCAGCTTCTTCTGCAGCACTTCGTCGGCACGCAGGCTGGAATCGAACTCCAGAAGGGTTACATGCGACACGATGCCGGCCAGATCGATGGCCGCTTCCACGCCGGAATTGCCGCCGCCGATCACCGCCACGCGCTTGCCCTTGAACAGTGGGCCATCGCAGTGCGGGCAGTAAGCCACGCCCTTGTTGCGGTACTGGTCTTCGCCCGGCACGTTCATCTGCCGCCAGCGTGCGCCGGTGGACAGGATCACCGAACGGGACTTGAGCACCGCACCGTTCTCCAGCTGCACCTGCACCAGGCCGTCTTCGCCGGCCGGCACCAGCGCGCTGGCACGCTGCAGGTTCATGATGTCCACGTCGTACTCGCGCACGTGCTGTTCCAGCGCCGTGGCCAGCTTCGGGCCCTCGGTCTCCTTCACCGAAATGAAGTTCTCGATGGCCATGGTGTCCAGCACCTGTCCACCAAAGCGCTCGGCGGCGATGCCGGTGCGGATGCCCTTGCGCGCGGCGTAGATCGCCGCTGCCGCACCGGCCGGGCCACCGCCCACCACCAGCACGTCGAACGCGTCCTTGGCGGCAATCTTCTCGGCATCGCGCTTGCCGGCATTGGTGTCCAGCTTGGCCACGATCTGCTCCAGGGTCATGCGGCCCTGGTCGAACACTTCACCGTTGAGATACACGGTCGGCACCGACATGATCTCACGCTTCTCGACTTCGTCCTGGAACAGGGCGCCATCGATGGCCACGTGCTGGATGCGCGGGTTGAGCACTGCGGCCAGGTTCAGCGCCTGGACCACGTCCGGGCAATTCTGGCAGGACAGCGAGAAGTAGGTTTCGAACCGGTAGTCGCCTTCCAGGTTCTGCACCTGCTCGATCAGCTCGGCGGTGGCCTTGGACGGATGACCGCCCACCTGGAGCAGCGCCAGCACCAGCGAGGTGAACTCGTGGCCCATCGGCAGGCCGGCGAAGGTCAGGTGGATGTCCTGGCCCGGGGTGCCCAGGTCGAAGGACGGCACGCGGCCCTGCCCATCGCGCAGCACCTGCAGCGAGATCTTGTCCGACAGGCTCTCCAGGGTCTGCAGCAGGTCCAGCATTTCCTGCGACTTGGCGCCATCGTCGGCGTGCGCGGTGATCTGGATCGGGCGGGTCACGCGTTCCAGATAGGTCTTCAGCTGCGACTGCAGGTTGGCGTCCAACATCGGGTCATCTCCTGGCTTCAGGCAAACAGGGGGCGTGGCACCGCTATAGAAGGCAGCGGACCAGCTGGGGGTAGGGGTGAACCCAAGACAGCGACCGTGGAAGGGGCTGGCTGGCCAAGGCGGGCGAGCGTTGGCTGTCTTGGGTTCACCCCCACGCCGGCGGGGGGACCGGCACGGGGATGAAGGGCGCGCCGTGGCGTGGGGACACGGCAGGCCGGTAGGGCTTAGATCTTGCCGACCAGGTCCAGCGACGGGGTCAGGGTCTTCTCGCCTTCCTTCCACTTGGCCGGGCACACCTGGTTCGGGTTGGCGGCGGTGAACTGGGCAGCCTTCAGCTTGCGCAGGGTTTCGGAAACGTCACGGGCGATCTCGTTGGAGTGGATCTCCAGGGTCTTGATCACGCCTTCCGGATTGATGATGAAGGTGCCGCGCAGGGCCAGGCCTTCTTCCGGAATGTGCACGCCGAAGGCGTTGGTCAGCTGGTGGGTCGGGTCGCCGACCAGCGGGAACTGGGCCTTGCCGACGGCCGGCGAGGTCTCATGCCACACCTTGTGCGAGAAGTGGGTATCGGTGGTGACGATGTAAACCTCGGCACCGGCCTTCTTGAACTCGGCGTAATGGTCAGCTGCGTCTTCGATCTCGGTCGGGCAGTTGAAGGTGAAGGCGGCCGGCATGAAGATCAGGACGGACCACTGGCCCTTCAGGCTGGCGTCGGAAACCTTGATGAACTCGCCGTTGTGGTAGGCGTTGGCTTCGAACGGCTGGATCTGGGTATTGATGAGGGACATCATTTTTCCTCTTGGTGAAGGGGAGTGGGTGAATCGACAGGAGCTAGGTTACCCATTCGCTCGCGATAAGAACAATCCATTGATTGCATCCATTCGATAGATGGAGTCTATCGAAGAACCCTTAGCAGGCACTGAACCTGGCCATCGCCATCCTGCAATTGCCTGTGTGACAAGGGAAATCTCGGCAGACCGCTGCTTGGGGCCGATAGTCCGTCCTTATCCCGCCCTGCGGAACCTGAACCGATTCTGGTTTTGTAGAGCCGAGCCTGTGCTCGGCTGCTCCAGAAGCAGCCGAGCACAGGCTCGGCTCTACAATTGCAGCATGTCCTTTCAAGCCCAACCCACCCTGCGTCAGGTCGTAGCCGACGCCAGTGCTCGCTTGGGCAGCATCGACGCCCGCCACGAGGCGGAACTGCTGCTGCTGCATGTACTGGACCGCCCGCGCAGCTGGCTGTTCGCGCACGCCACCGATCCGCTGGCCGCCAATGACCAGGCCGCCTTCGAGGCGTTGCTGGCCCGCCGCGTGGCCGGTGAGCCGGTGGCCTACCTGACCGGCCGTCGCGGATTCTGGACGCTGGACCTGGAGGTCGACCCGGCCACGCTGATCCCGCGTCCGGAAACCGAGCTGCTGGTCGAGCTGGCGCTGGAGCGCCTGCCGCCAGACCAGTCGCTGCAGCTGGCTGACCTGGGCACCGGCAGTGGTGCGATTGCACTGGCACTGGCCAGCGAACGGCCGCAGGCGCAGGTGCTGGCCACCGACGCCAGCCCGGGCGCGCTGGCCGTGGCCGCGCGCAATGCCGCCCGCCATGATCTGCGCAACGTCCGCTTCGCCGAAGGCGGGCACGACTGGTATGCGCCGCTGCAGGGCGCGCGTTTTGATCTGATTGCCAGCAACCCGCCGTACATCGCCAGCGACGATCCGCATCTGGAGCAGGGTGACCTGCGCTTCGAGCCGGCCACCGCACTGGCCTCGGGTCCGGATGGCCTGGATGACATCCGCCGTATCGTCGACGGTGGCCAGGCCCACCTGCGGCCCGAGGGCTGGCTGTTGATCGAGCACGGTTGGGACCAGGGCGCGGCGATCCGTGCGCTGTTCGACGCGGCGGGATTTGTCGAGGTGCAGACCGCACAGGACCTGGAGCAGCGCGACCGCATCACCCTGGGCCGGCGTCCGGCCTAGAATGGAGGTTCTCCTGCCCCGGCAGGGCATCACCCTGGAGCTGCAAGCATGCGTACGCTGTACCCCGCCATCACCCCCTACGACGTCGGCACCCTGAAGGTCGACGACCGCCACACGCTGTACTTCGAACAGTGCGGCAACCCGGACGGCAAGCCGGTGGTGATGCTGCACGGTGGCCCGGGCGGCGGCTGCAGCGACAAGATGCGCCAGTTCCACGACCCGTCCAAGTACCGGATCATCCTGTTCGACCAGCGCGGTGCCGGCCGTTCCACCCCGCACGCCGACCTGGTGGACAACACCACCTGGGACCTTGTTGCTGATATCGAGAAGCTGCGCGAACACCTGAAGGTCGATCGCTGGCAGGTGTTCGGTGGCAGCTGGGGTTCGACCCTGGCGCTGGCCTATGCCGAAACCCATCCGCAGCGCGTGACCGAACTGGTCCTGCGCGGCATCTTCATGCTGCGTCGCTGGGAACTGGAGTGGTTCTACCAGGAAGGCGCCAACCGCCTGTTCCCGGATGCGTGGGAGCATTACCTCAAGCCGATTCCGCCGGTGGAGCGCCATGACCTGATCTCGGCCTTCCACCGCCGCCTGACCAGCGACGACGAAACCACCCGCCTGGAAGCGGCCAAGGCCTGGGCGGTGTGGGAAGGCGCGACCAGCTTCCTGCATGTCGATGATGACTTCATCAACAGCCACGAAGACCCGCATTTCGCGCTGGCGTTTGCCCGCATCGAGAACCACTACTTCGTCAACGGTGGTTTCTTCGAGGTGGAAGACCAGCTGCTGCGCGACGCGCACCGCATCGCCGACATCCCGGGCGTGATCGTGCACGGCCGCTACGACGTGGTCTGCCCGCTGGCCAACGCCTGGGACCTGACCAAGGTGTGGCCGAAGGCGAAGCTGGAAATCACCCCGGCCTCGGGCCATTCGGCGTTCGAGGCCGAGAACGTGGATGCGCTGGTGCGCGCCACCGATAGCTTCGCCTGATCGGTAGTGCCGGCCGCTGGCCGGCAATGCTTCACCATCAGCGCCGGGCATCGCCCGGCGCTACCGGCCTCATCCACGCATGGCGTGGATTTACCAGTCCCCGGCCAGCAACGCGTCGGCCAGCACCTGCAGCTTCGGCGAGTGCTGGCGCGACGGCGGGTAGATCAGCGACAGCGCACGGCTGCGGCCCTCGAACGGCTGCAGCACGCGTTGCAACCGGCCGTCGGCCAGCGCGTCGGCCACCGCGAAATCCATCACCTGCACGATGCCGATGCCGGCGATCGCCGCTTCCACCAGCGGATCGCCGCTGTCGAACACCATCCGCGTCGGTGGCGTGAAGTCGTGAAGCTGGCCGTCCTGCAGGAACTGCCAGTCCACCAGCCGGCCACTGCGCAGGTTGCGCACCGCCAGGCACGCGTGGCCCTGCAACGCCGCCACATCGTCCGGTGCGCCACAGCGGGCCAGGTAGCCGGGGCTGGCCACCGTCACCCAGCGCAGCGGCCGCAGTGGCCGCGCGACGATGCGCTGGTCGGCGATGACGCCGGTGCGCAGCGCGGCATCGAAACCTTCCTCGACCAGATCGACCAGGCGGTCGTTGAGCACGGCTTCCACCTGCAGTTGCGGGTGCTGCTGCAGCATCGGCCCCAGCAGCGGTACCAGCACCTTGCGCCCGAACATCGAGGGCGCACTGATCTTCAGGGTGCCCGAGGGCGTGCACGGACGGTCGGCCAACTGGCGTTCGGCGTCTTCGAGACCGCACAGCAGGGGCGCGACCTGATCGACGAACTGGCGACCATCCGGGGTCAGTGCCACGTTGCGGGTGTTTCGCTGCAGCAGCTTCACCCCCAGCGTGGCCTCCAGCCGACTGATCGCGCGCGACAGGCCTGACTGGCTCAGGCCCAGCTGCCCGGCGGCGACGGTGAAACTGCGTGCTTCAGCCACCTGCACCAGCATGCGCACGGCATTGAGGTCCATCGAGGTTCCATTCATGCTGAAAATCATGACAGATATGGCTGGAAAGGGGTTTATTGATAGCTCTGCATCAATGAGACTGCGCTCCCCCACAGCACCGGACCGTCGATGCCTCCCCTCAAGTACCCGCGCTGGGCGCTGGCCCTGCTGGCCACCGCCCAGCTGATCATCGCCCTGGATGCCACCATCATCTTCGTCGCCCTGCACGACATGGGTCGCGCGCTGCAGATCAACGCACAGCAGCTGCAATGGGTGGTCAGTGCCTACACCGTGGCCTTTGGCGGCAGCCTGCTGCTGGGGGGCCGTGCCGCCGACCTGATCGGCCGTCGCCGCTTCTACCGGCTGGGCATGCTGCTGTTCGCACTGGCGTCGCTGCTCGGCGCGCTGGCGCCGAACGCCACCCTGCTGATCATCGCGCGTGCGGCGCAGGGCATCGGCGCGGCACTGCTGTTCCCGGCCACGCTGGCGCTGATCAACACGTTGTATGCGGAAGGTCCGGTGCGCAACCGCGCACTTGCGATCTGGAGCATGGCCAGCGCGGTGGGCCTGGCGCTGGGCACGCTGCTCGGTGGCGTGCTGACCCAGGCGTTCGGCTGGCCGGCAGTGCTGGCAGTGATCGTGCCACTGGCCACCACCTGCGCGGTCGCTGCGGGCGCGTGGTTGCCGGCCGATGGCCCGCGTCTGCAGGGCCGTTCCTTCGATCTGGCCGGTTGCCTCACCGTCACTGCCGGCGGCAGTCTGCTGGTCACTACCCTCGTGCAAGGGCCGGAGTGGGGCTGGACTGCGCCGGCCACGCTGGGCTGCCTGCTGCTGTCGGTGCTGCTGCTGGTGGCGTTCGTGCAGATCGAACAGCGCAGCCGCGATCCGCTGATGCAGTTCGCGTTGCTGCGGCTGCCCGGACTGCGCGCGGCACTGGGCCTGACCTTCGCCTTCATGA
This sequence comes from Stenotrophomonas sp. YJH_SMC_37, assembly GCF_059370035.1. NCBI lineage: Bacteria > Pseudomonadati > Pseudomonadota > Gammaproteobacteria > Lysobacterales > Lysobacteraceae > Stenotrophomonas > Stenotrophomonas sp. YJH_SMC_37. Next base: position 37,827 of record NZ_JCAFTG010000015.1, on the reverse strand, counting down.
GCAGCTATGGAGTGCAGTACTACTTCATGGCGCTGTACTTCCAGGACGGCTACGGCTGGAGCCCGCTGCAGGCCGGCCTGGCTTTCCTGCCGGCGACGGCGGTGTGCACGGTCGGCATCCAGCTGGCGGAGTGGGCGCTGAAGCGCTGGAGTGCACGCAAGGTGCTGGTGCTCGGCCAGCTGGCCGGTGCCGTTGGCATCGCCTGGGCCGCAGCAACACTCCCGCACGCCTCGAACTTCTGGCCGCTGCTGCCCGGCGTGGTAGTGCTGAGCATCGGCCAGGGCATGACCTGGACCTCGATGTGGATCGTGGCCGGGCAGGGCGTGCCGTCCGCACAGCAGGGTGTTGCATCTGGCATGGCGGCGACCGCGCAGCAGATCGGTGGTGCGCTGGGCCTGGCGGTGCTGGTGATGGTGGCCAATGCCCATGCGGGTGCAGCCGGTTCGCCGAGTGCACTGGCCGGGCTGGTGCGCGCCGAATACGGTGCCGCCTTGTTTTCACTGTTCGGCGTGGTGATCGCGCTGGGCCTGCGCCCGGCGCCGGCCGAATCGGCCGCCACCGTCTGCCCGGCCAACGAGGCATGATTGAAGGCGCTGCCGTGGGTGGATGTGCCGCGCCTGGGCAGTGCCGGCCGCTGGCCGGCAAACACATTGATCCAACTACCCTGAGGTTTCCGGCCAGCGGCCGGCACTACCGATCCGGAATGGATCCACGCGCATTCAACCCAGCGCCAGCAACTGCGGCTGCAACGCGCTGAAGATCCGCGCCAGCCGCTCTGCCCACGCCTGCTGCCCGGCGGCATCGGCAATCAGGTCCTGGCGGATCTCCAGCTCCACGTGCACCAGGCCGCGCCCTTCGCCATGCACCGGTACCGCGTAGTCGCTGGTACTGCTGACCGAATACGGTTCGTTGTCACCCACCACCAGGTCGCCTTCATCGCGCAGTGCCTGCAGCAGGGCATGCGCAAAGCGCGTGTCCTGGTGGTACAGCACGCCGGCGTGCCACGGTCGCTGCGCGCCGCTCATCACAGGGGTGAAGCTGTGCATCATCACCAGCAGGGTGGGGAGGCCGGCAACGCGCCGCGCGTCCAGTTCCGCATCGATGCGGGCGTGGTACGGTGCGTGGATCGCATCGATGCGCTGCTGCCGCTGCGCCGCCGACAGCGCGGCATTGCCGGGCACCACGGTGTGGTCGCTCACCTCCGGAATCAGCGTGGGCGAGGCCAGTGGGCGGTTGCAGTCGATCAGCAGCCGCGAATAGGTCTGTTCGATCGCCCAGGCATCCAGCCGTTCGGCCAGTGCACGAGTGGTGCCGGCAATGCCGATGTCCCAGCCGATATGGCGGTCCAGTTCGGCCTGCGGCAAGCCCAGGCCTGCGAGCGCACGCGGCACCTGCTGGCCGGCGTGGTCGGCCAGCAGCAGGTACGGCGACGCGCCCTGCGGCCGGTGGAGGGTGTAGATCGCCGGGTCGTCGGCGCCGAGCAGCGCCGGCAGCGCATGCAGGTCGGCGTCAGCCACGCGGGCGTCCGTCCAGGTGATGCTCGATCATCCACAGCCCGGCCCAGAGCTTGGCGTCCAGCTCGTAGCCTTCGCCCATCTTCTGCACCAGCCAGGCCGCTGCCTCACTGCGCGGAATCTCGTGGACGATGATGTCCTCGCTGTCGTCGCCACCCCCTTCGCCGATCCGGCGCAGGCCGGTGGCGCGCACGAAGGCGATCTTCTCGCTGCTGGCGCCGGAAGAGGTCGGGCCGATCAGCAGCACTTCGGCGTGATCGGCGGTCCAGCCGGTTTCTTCCTCGAGCTCGCGCACGGCCGAGACTTCAATCGATTCGCCGGCGTGGATGTCGCCGACCAGGCCGGCCGGCATCTCGATGGTGGGGGCCTGCAGCGGTACACGGAACTGTTCGACGAACAGCACCTTGTCCTCCGGGGTGACGGCGATGATGATCGCCGCCAGGCCGCCGGCGTGGGTGCGTTCGCTGTATTCCCAGGTACCGCGCACGACCATGCGCTGGTACTTGCCTTCATAGACGACACGCGGGGCTTCGGTATTGCGCTGGCTCATGCGGGCTCGCTGTGGGTGGGAAGAGGGTCGGCCACGCCAGCGGCATCGAACAGCCGGCGGCGGGTCATCGGGCCGAATCGAAGGGTCTGGCACAGGCCACCGAGCAGTTCCGGGTCGGCCGCCTGGCGCAGCAGGCCGGGTTGGCTGCCTTCCAGCGGCGCGTCCAGCGCGATGGTGGTCAGCTGGCGCCAGAGCCGGGCATGCTCGCGCTGCTCGCGCAGGCGCACCGCCATCTGGGCCGCGCCGCGCAGGCGCAGGAACGGCACTTCGTCCAGGCGTTCGTACAGTGCATCCATGCTGCCGAAATGGGCCAGCAGCACGGCGGCGGACTTGCTGCCCACGCCACTGATACCGGGAATGTTGTCCACCGCATCGCCGCACAGCGCCAGGTAGTCGGCAATCTGGTGCGCGTGCACGCCGTGCCGCGCCTTCACCCCGGCCACGTTCCAGCGCTGGTTGCGCGCATAGTCCCACTGCTCGTCATGGTCGGCCAGCAGCTGCGACAGGTCCTTGTCGGCGGAGATGATCACGCCGCGATGGCTGCTGCGGTGAACGTGCAGGGCGCTGCCGATCAGGTCGTCGGCCTCGTATTCGTGGTGCGCCAGCACCGCCAGGCCCAACGCCGCGCATAACGCCTTGCAGTGCACGAACTGCCGCTTGAGTGCTTCCGGTGCCGGATCACGGTTGGCCTTGTAGGCCGGGTACAGGCGGTGGCGGAAGCCGCTGTCGAGCGCTTCATCGAAGGCGATGGCGATGTGCTGCGGGCGCTCGCGCTCGAGCAGGTCCAGCAGGAAGCGGGCGAAACCGTGCACGGCATTGGTCGGCCAGCCCTGCGCGTCCTGGAACTGGTCCGGCAGCGAGTGCCAGGCGCGGAACACGTAGATGCTGGCATCGACCAGGTACAGCGAAGGCGGCGGTGCCGGCAGGCTCATGCCGGCGGCGTCCAGTCGCGCAGCAGCGCGGCCGGGTCCGGACGCTCGCGCTCGGGCACGGCGGCCTTCGGCGTACCGATATGGATGAAACCGGCGACGCTCTCGCCCTCGGCCAGGCCCAGGTAGGCGTGCACGGCGGGGTCGAAGGCCATCCAGGCGGTCAGCCACTGCGCGCCGAAGCCCAGCGCCTGTGCGGCCTGCAGCAGGGCGAAGCAGACGCAGCCGGCGGTCATCAGCTGCTCCTGTTCGGGGACCTTCGGGTCCGGGCGCGGGCTGGCCACCACCACGATCACCAGCGGGGCATGACTGAAACGCTGGCGGTCCTTCTCGAATACCGCCTCGCCGGCATGCGGGTCGCGCTGGCGGCTGCGCTCGGCCAGGAAGTTGCCCAGAGTGTGACGTGCATCGCCGGCGATCTTCAGGAAGCGGAACGGTACCCGCTTGCCGTGGTCGGGCACGCGTACGGCCGAGGCCAGCATGCGCTGCAGGGTTGCCGGGTGCGGGCCGGGCTCGCCCAATTGCCGCGAGGGCACCGAGCGGCGGGCATCCAGGGCAAGCAGGGCAGTGGGGTCGGGCATGGAGTCTGAACCGGTCATCACGGGCATTTGATTATAGTCGGGGTGGTCGAAGACGCCGTCTGGGTCGCGTCCAGCCCCTGAATGCCAAACTGTGATGAACATCATGCCACTGGCGGGAAAGGGACGGCCGCCTGCTCTCGCCTCGTGGGCCTTGCACGGCTTACGATATCCATCTTGCCGGGCCGCCGGTCATGAGGTTTGAAGTGAGGACTGTTTCACTGTCCGTGACGGGCTGGCCGGCCTACCATCGACGTACCGGTACATGGGGTGTGCCGGCCGCCGCGATGTCCATGCTGACTGTCGTACCAGAGAAGGTGGGGAGCCTTCCCGAATGATGAGCGCGCCCACACCGATGGGATCGCCGGGTCGTGACCCGGTCCAGTTGCAGCGTGCCCGGGACATGGTCCTGCCCGCGCTGTGCCAGGTTTTCGGGGCCGCACTGGCGCGTTTCGACGACGCACTGTTCGACCGCGCCGGCAATGCCGGTTCGTCGCAGCTGCTGTTCCTGGATGCGATGCGTGAACTGCGCCGCCGCCGCGAGGACATCGCCGGTGCCTTCGCCGGCCATCTGCAGCGGGCTTGGGACGCGCTCGCCAGCGGCGAGCCGCTGTCGGCCGAGGCGACCCTGTCCGGTCCTGCCGAAGATGGCCTGAGCCTGCTGGCCGAACATGTACTGGAATCGCGGCTGGCGGTGCGCAATTTCGCCACCGTGCTGCTGCGCGACTTCAAGCCGGTGCTGGCGCGGCTCGACCGGCGCCTGGGCCGCCTGATCGGCGGCGCCGAGCTGGATGCCGACCACAACCCGGTCAGCCCCGAACACCTGGGCGTGGCCATCCACGAGGCCTTTGCCGGCTGCGAGCTGGCGCCGGAAGTGCACCTGGTGCTGATCAAGCTGTGCGAGCGCGACCTGCGCGCGCCGGTGGGCCGCATCTACGAGAAGCTGGACGAGCAGCTGGCCGCCGCTGGCGTGATGTCGCAGGTGGGGGCCCCGCGGCGTCCATTGTCGGCCGCGCCCGACCCGCGCATGGCGGCGGGGGCGGATGATCTGGTCGAGCCGCGCCACGCGGCGGGCTTGGAATCCGAGTTCAGCGATGATGAGCAGGCCGCGCCGGCCTGGGCGCAGCGCTTCGCCGCGCGCTGGTCCGAGCGCCGTGGCCACATGCAGCAGCATCTCGGGGGCGACGATGCCGGCAACGGCGAGGCGTATGCCGGCCAGCAGGGCATGCTGCTGGAGGCTCTGCATGAGCTGCTGCAGCAGACCCGTCACGTTCGCGAGGATGCCACCTCGGCCGCGCAGGTCGCGGTCGGCCAGCATCGCCCGTTGAGCCAGCGCGAGATGATGTCGGTGCTGTCACTGCTGCAGGCCACGCCCAGCGCCACCCTGCGCGCGGCCATCGGCGAGGACGGCGAATCCCTGGCGCAGCGCTTGAAGAGTGAAGTACTGTCCAGCGCGACCCGGCTGGGCGTCGATCCGGGCCAGACCCGGCTGGACCCGCAGGACGAGGATGCGATCGACCTGGTGGGCATGCTGTTCGACGTGATGCTGGACGAGCGCGAACTGGAAGGCCGCTCGCGCGAGCTGATCGGCCGCCTGGTGGTGCCCTTCGTCAAGGTGGCGATGCTCGACCGTCGGATGTTCGTGCAGAAGACCCATCCGGCGCGCAAGCTGCTCAACTCGCTGGCGGAGGCCTGCGAGGGCAACACCGGCGAGAGCCAGGCCGAGCGCATGCTGATGGCCAAGGTCGAGGAGATCATCGAACGGCTGGTGGCCGAGTTCAACGAGAACCTGGCGATCTTCCTGACCCTGGAAGAGGAATTCCGCGAGTTCCTCGTGCAGCACCGCCGCCGCGTGGAAATCGCCGAGCGGCGCGCCGCCGAAACGCAGCGTGGCCAGGAAAAGCTGGAAATGGCCCGCAGCCGGGCAGGTGCCGAACTGGACCGTCGCATCGGCGATGCCTCCCTGCCGCCGGCCATCGCCGAGTTCCTGCGCCAGCCGTGGCAGCACCACCTGACCCTGGCCCTGCTGCGCGAGGGCGAGGAGGGCGCGTCGGTGGCCGAGGCACTGAGCCTGGCCGACGGCCTGCTGGAGGAAGTGGCCGAGGCGCGCCGCCAGATCGTCGGCAAGCCATGGCTGCAGGCCTGGCAGCCGGCGCTGGCCAAGGTGTTCGGCAGCGTTGGCGTGCACGGTGATGCCGCCACCGGCGCCATTGATGCCCTGCATGACACCTTGCAGGGCATTGCCGAATCGCGGCCGGAGCTGCAGCGCGCGCTGCCGGAGCTGCCGCAGGTCGCGTTGCCGGTACCGCCGGTGGCTGAATCGCCAGCGGTCGAGCTCGGCGGGCAGATCGACGCCGACGATTTCGACAACGCCGATGCCGACCGCTTCCGCCGCATGGAAATCGGCAACTGGCTGGATTTCGTCGACAAGGACGGCAAGGTCCAGGCCGGCAAGCTGTCCTGGGTCAGCCCGATTTCCTCGCGTCTGTTGTTCGTCAACCGTCGTGGCGTGCGCTTCTGCGTGGCCTCGCCGGAAGAACTGGCGGTGATGGTGCGGCTGGGCCGCCTGCGTGCCCACGTTGACGATGGCGCCTTCGACAGCGCGATGCAGGGTGTGATCGATCGGCTGGACCCGGGCAGCGCAACGCTGCACTGAGCCGTGGCCGCCTGCTAGGATCGGGAAAACTCACCGATCAGCGGGGACCTGCATGGCCGTGGCGTTGCTGGGGATCAAGGAGACCGCGCCGGGCGAACGGCGCGTGGCGCTGACGCCGGAAACCGCGCGCAAGCTCGGGGCCATGGGCATTGCCGTCTGGTATGAGGCGGGCGCGGGTTTGGCCGCTGGTTTCACCGACGCCGCCTATGACGATGCCGGTGCACGCGTCTTCGACGCGGGCCGCTGGGCCGAGATCGACATCCTGCTGTGCGTGCAGGCCCCCCCTGCGGCGGTGCTGGAACAGCTCAAGCCCGGCGCCAGCGTGGTCGGCCTGCTGGCCCCGGCCAGCGATCCGGCGCTGGCCGCGCTGGCGACCGATGGTCGCCTGCAGCTGTTCCCGCTGCAGCAGCTGCCGCGCACCACCCGTGCGCAGGCGATGGATGTACTCAGTTCGCAGGCCGGCATGGCCGGCTACAAGGCGGCGCTGATCGCTGCAGAACGTGCACCGCGTTTCTTCCCGATGCTGACCACCGCCGCCGGCACTGTGCGCCCGGCCAAGGTGCTGGTGATCGGTGCCGGCGTGGCGGGCCTGCAGGCCATTGCCACCGCGCGCCGCCTCGGTGCACAGGTGGAAGGCTTCGACGTGCGCCCGGAAACCCGCGAGCAGATCCAGTCACTGGGTGCACGCTTCCTCGATCTTGGCGTGAGTGCGGCCGGCGAGGGCGGTTATGCGCGCGCACTGAGTGATGAGGAGCGCGCCGAGCAGCAGCGCCGGCTGGCCGACCACCTGCGCAGCGTGGATGTGGTGATCTGCACCGCAGCGGTGCCGGGGCGACCGGCGCCGACGATCGTGACTGCGGCAATGGTGGAGGGCATGGCTGCTGGCAGCGTGATCGTGGATCTGGCTGCCGAGAGCGGTGGCAACTGCGCTCTGACCCAGCCGGGGCAGTGCATCGAACACCAGGGCGTGACCATTGATGGCCCACTGGGCCTGGCCAGCCGCGGCGCGACCCAGGCCAGCGAGATGTATGCGCGCAACCTGCTCAACTTCGTCGCGCTGTTCGTGCGCGAAGGGCAGCTCGGTTTCGACTGGGAAGACGAGTTGCTGGCCAAGACGCGCTGGCAGGCGTGACCTGACCTGCATGCTGTAGAGCCGAGCCCATGCTCGGCTTGCGCAGACGCGATGAAGCAGCCGGGCGTGGGCTCGGCGCTACAGAGGGATTGAATCTGGCCTTACCGGGGCTTCGCCGGCGGCGGGTTGTCGCGCACCCAGTCCTTGCGCTGTTCCGGCGTCATCTGTGACCAGCGCTCGCGCAGGGCATCGCGCTGCGCGGGGGGCAGCCCCCGCATCTGGCCGAACAGGGCACGGGCCTGCTCCCGCTGTTCCGGGCTCATGTGCTCGAAGCGGCGCAGGCCGCGGCGGGCCTTGTCGCGCTCTTCCGGACTCATCGATTGCCAGCGCTGGCCGTGCGAGAGCATGCGCTGGCGCTGGCCGGCATCGGCGCTGTTCCAGCGGTCGCGTAGCGGCGCCAGCAGGGACTCCCGCTGCGCTTCACTCAACTGTTCCCAGGCCGGCAGCGGTGCGGCCGGCGCAGGGCGTGCGGCAGGGGCGGGCGCGGCGCTCTGCGCCACCGCCGGGACGGCCGGCAGCAGCAACAGGGTCATCAGCAGGGGCAGGGTGTGCAGTCGGGGCATGATTCACTCCATCGCCAGGTCGGTATCGCCCAGCCACAGGTACAGATCGGGATTTTCGTCGTAGAGCGCGCTGTTGTCTTCCACCGCGGCAAGCACAGGTGCCGGCGCAGGGCCCGTCAGCGTGCCATGGCCGGTGAACTGCAGGCCTATCCCCAGCGCCACCACCAGCGAGCATGCACTGGCCAGCCACCAGCGCCAGCGCCCCCGGTGGGCGGCCGTGGCGCCGTGGCGAGCGTGGCGCAGCCGGGCCAACGTTGCAGGCGACAGCGCCTGCAGCGACTGCGCATGCAGGCTGCGCAGGGTGTCGTCGGAAGGCAGGGAGCGTTTCACGGGTGGATCTCCAGATAATCCTGCAGCGCCTGCCGGGCGCGTGCCAGATGGGTTTTTACCGCGCCTTCGCTGCAGCCCATGGCGCGGGCAGTGGTGGCCCCGTCCAGGTCCTGCAGCACGCGCAGGGTGAAGGCCTCGCGCTGGCGGGCGGGCAGGCGGCGCAACGCGTCCACCAGCTGCTGGTACTGCTGGCGCTGTTCATGCGCCTGTGCCGGGTCGGGGCCGGGATCGGCCCAGTCGATCCCGCCGCCTTCCGCGTCCTGGTTGTCGCGCCAGAACGGCAGGCGGAAGCGGCGCCGGCGCTGCACGTCGATCACGCGCCGGCGCAGGATGCTCCAGAACAGCGGCGCCCATTCGGCCGCCGGCTTGTCGGCGTAGTCCAGCATGCGCATCAGCGCGTCCTGCACCGCATCCATGGCGTCTTCGCGCTGGCGCAGGCCGGCCTCGGCGAAGCGGAACGCACGCGGGCCGACGCTGGCCAGGAACGCCTCCAGCGATGCCGGCGGGGCATCGGTCTCGGCGCTCGGGGGGACGGGGCTGCTCACCAGCACAGGGTACGGTTCCTCGCTCGGGGTCACCATCGACAACGCGTGAGCGCCGCTTCGGTTGACGCCGGGTGCACGCGGGGTTCAGCCCATGGTTATGATGGGACGACGAAGACAGAGCAGGAGCGTTGCCAGTGAGTGACGGGTTCGTGGCGCTGTACATCTTCATGCTGGCGGCCATCGCCGGCCACGTGATCATTTCGCGGGTGCCGGTGATCCTGCATACGCCGCTGATGTCGGGCTCCAACTTCATCCACGGCATCGTGCTGATCGGCGCGATGGTGGTGCTGGGGCATGCGCAGACGCCGCTGGAGAAAGCCCTGGGCTTCCTCGCCGTGGTGCTCGGTGCCGGCAACGCCGCCGGTGGCTACGTGGTCACCGCGCGCATGCTGGAAATGTTCAAGCCGAGCGCGCCCAAGGGGGGCCAGGACGAACCGAAGGAGCCGCAGGCTTGAACATCAGCACCGTCGAACTGCTCGATTGGCTGGTCAAGGCCAGTTACCTCGCTGCCGCCACGCTGTTCCTTCTGGGCCTTCAGCGCATGGCCTCGCCGCTGACCGCGCGCAGCGGCATCCGCTGGGCAGGGCTGGGCATGCTGCTGGCCACGGTGGCGACCTTCTTGCTCCCCGAACTGCACAACGTGCCGCTGATCCTGGTGGCGCTGCTGCTCGGCGCCGGCCTTGCCTGGTGGTCGGCCGGCAAGGTCGCCATCACCGACATGCCGCAGATGGTGGCGCTGTACAACGGCATGGGCGGTGGCTCGGCGGCGGCGATCGGTGCGGTGGAACTGCTGCGCTACGCCTTCCTGGCCCATCGCGATACCCGCCACTGGAGCGCGCAGGCGCTGGCCGACCTGGCCGGGCGCCAGCCGTCGGGCACGGTGCTGCTGCTGGCGGTGGTCGGCGCGGCGATCGGTGCCGTGTCGCTGTCCGGTTCGGTGATTGCCTGGGCCAAGCTGGATGGGCGCCTGGACAAGCGCGTGACCTGGCCCGGCCAGCAGGTGATGAACCTGCTGGTGGCGCTGGCCGTGGTGGTGCTGGCGATCATCGCCGCCAGCACGCTCAGCACCTGGGCGATCGTCGCCTTCTTCGTACTGGCGCTGGCGCTGGGCGTGCTGATGACGCTGCCTATCGGTGGCGCCGACATGCCGGTGGTGATCTCGCTGTACAACGCGTTCACCGGCCTGGCGGTGTCGTTCGAAGGCTACGTGCTGGGCAACGAGGCATTGATCATCGCGGGCATGATGGTCGGCGCCGCCGGCATCCTGCTGACCCGGCTGATGGCCAAGGCGATGAACCGGCCGATCCGCAATGTGTTGTTCTCCAACTTCGGTGGTGGCGCCGGCGGGGAAGCGCAGGCGATCAGCGGTGCGCAGAAGCCGATTGAAGCGTCGGATGTCGCGGCGATGATGGCCTACGCAGAACGCGTGGTGATCGTGCCTGGTTACGGCATGGCCGTGGCGCAGGCCCAGCACAAGATCTGGGAGCTGGCGCAGCGGCTGGGCCAGCGCGGGGTGAAGGTGAAGTTCGCCATCCATCCGGTGGCCGGGCGAATGCCCGGGCACATGAACGTGCTGCTGGCCGAGGCAGGCGTGCCCTACGACCTGATCGCCGACATGGACGACATCAACCCGGAGTTCGCCAACACCGACGTGGTGCTGGTGATTGGTGCCAACGACGTGGTCAATCCGGTGGCACGCACCGACCCGGCCAGCCCGATCTACGGCATGCCGGTGCTGGACGTGGTCAATGCGCGCAACGTGGTGGTGATCAAGCGCGGCAAGGGCACCGGTTTTGCGGGCATCGAGAATGCGCTGTTCTACGCCGACAACGCCCGCATGCTGTACGGCGATGGTGCCGAAGCGGCAGCCTCGCTGGTCAGCGAGTTGAAGGCGCTCGACGGCGGGCATTGAGGCCGTACCGGTAGCGCCGGGCCATGCCCGGCGGCGTTTCGTGCGGACCGCTGCGCTCGCCGGGCATGGCCCGGCGCTACCCTCATCCACGCCTGACGTGGATCTGCGTGCTCAGCGCGCCAGCCAGGCGCCCACGGCCACGCCCAGCGCCAGCCACAGCCATTCCACCGCGCCATTGGCGAGGGCGATCAGGGTCCAGGCCAGGTGCGGGCCCATCCGCAGGGTCGCGTCCCACAGGTCCAGCCCGATCGAGCCGCCCATCCAGGCGCTGGCGATGGTCCAGTTGGCGACGGCGGTCACCAGCAGGGTGCCCAGCACGACCAGTGCAATGCGCAGCCGGCCCGGGCCCAGCGTACCCATGCGCAGCATGAACACCAGTTCCAGGGCGGTCACGACCGCCATCCAGCCGACCTGCCGGCCGGTCATCAGCGCCAGCACCATCCAGGCGAGGGGAGCAACAAGCAGGCCCAGCAACAGCATGATGGGCCAGAGCCAGGTCACGGTCCTGGCACGCGCGGCATTGGAGGACATCGAAGCTCCCTGAAGATCACCCACAGGATACTGTGGTTTGCCGCAGTGCACCGGCGGCGGCAGGGCGGCTGGGCTAGAATGCCGTCTTGCGTGGCCCCGGCCACGGCCCCATATCGGTCCCCATGTATTCCCGTAGCAGCGAACCTGTCCACTTCGAACGCGATTGCGAGGCCGTGATGGTCCCGCAGGGCGACACCGTGACCCTGCCCGCCGGCAGCTATGGGTACATCACCCAGGCGCTGGGCGGCAGTTATTCGGTGTTCGTCGAGGGCAACCTGTTCCGCATCGCCGGCAAGGACGGCGACGCCATCGGCAAGGAAGCGCCGGCACCGCTGGAACTGCCGGCCGACGCCACCGATGAACAGGTGGAACAGCTGGTATGGCAGCAGCTGCGCACCTGCTTCGACCCCGAAATTCCGGTGAACATCGTCGAACTGGGCCTGGTCTACGAGGTCGAGATCAAGCACCTGGACGAAGGCAAGCGCGAGATCGATGTGAAGATGACCCTGACCGCACCGGGTTGCGGCATGGGCGAGATCCTGGTCGACGACGTGCGCAGCAAACTCGAAATGATCCCGACGGTGGCCGAGGCCGACGTCGACCTGGTGTTCGACCCGCCGTGGAACCAGCACATGATGTCCGAGGCGGCCCGGCTCGAGACCGGCATGCTTTGACCCACGGCCCGCAGTGACGCGGGCCCGGCAATACCCGCAACCAGAACAGGAAATCTCCGGTGTCCCAGTCCATTCCCAGCTTCGCCGTCACCCGTTCGGACCACCCGCGCAGCGCTGAAGAGCGCGCCAAGATCCTGGAGAAGCCGGGCTTCGGCCTGCACTTCACCGATCACATGGTGGAAGTGCGCTGGGACAAGGACACCGGCTGGCACAACGCCAGCGTGCGTGCCTACGGCCCGCTGCAGCTGGACCCGGCCGCGGCCGTGCTGCACTACGGCCAGGAGATCTTCGAAGGCATCAAGGCCTACCGCCATGCTGACGGCTCGATCTGGACCTTCCGCCCGGATGCCAACGGCCGTCGCCTGCAGCGTTCGGCGCAGCGCCTGGCGCTGCCGGAACTGCCGGTGGAGATCTTTGTCGAATCGCTGAAGCAGCTGATCGCCGTCGACAGCGACTGGGTGCCGTCGGCCGACGAGTCGAGCCTGTACTTCCGCCCGTTCATGATCGGCGATGAAGCCTTCCTCGGCGTGCGCGGTGCGCACAAGGCCGGCTACTACGTCATCGCCAGCCCGGCCGGCCCGTACTTCGCCAAGGGTGTTGCCCCGGTCTCGATCTGGCTGTCCACCGAATACGCGCGTGCGGCCAAGGGCGGCACCGGTGCTGCCAAGTGCGGTGGCAACTACGCCGCCTCGCTGCTGCCGCAGCAGAAGGCGCAGGCGCAGGGTTGCTCGCAGGTGCTGTTCCTCGACCCGGTCGAGGGCAAGTACCTGGAAGAACTGGGCGGCATGAACGTGTTCCTGGTCTACAAGGACGGCACGCTGGTCACTCCGGAACTGTCCGGCAGCATCCTCGAGGGTATTACCCGCGAGAGCATCCTGCAGCTGGCCCGCGACCGCGGCATGAAGGTCGAAGAACGCAAGGTCAGCATCGACGAGTGGAAGGACGGCGTCGCCTCCGGTGCGATCAGCGAAGTGTTTGCCTGTGGCACCGCCGCGGTGGTCACCCCGATCGGCCAGCTGAAGGGCGAGGGCTTCTCGGTGGGCGACATCAACGCCCCGGCCGGCGAAGTGACCATGTCGCTGCGCAAGGAACTGACCGACATCCAGTACGGCCGCCTGCCGGACCGCCACAGCTGGCTGGTCAAGCTGGGCTGATCGCCCACATCGAATCGTAGAGCCGGGCCCGCGCCCGGCTGCGCTTCTGGAAAGCCCGTCCCCGCGACGGGCTTTCTGCATTTCAGGCCAAGGGGTCAGATCCCTTTCCGCGTGAAAAGGCATCTGACCCCGGATCGGCGGACGCCGATGTCGGCAAAGTCATTCCGGGACATGTGATGGCCCAGTCAGGTCTGTGCAGGACGCGAGAAAGTTCCTTCACCTTCACAAACCCTTGACCCGAAAAGTCTCAGAACGAACATTTCATCTAGCTGAAAAGACGCTGAAAATCTTGTGGTGTCCGGTTTCGGCCATTAGCGTCATCTGCACGGCGGATCGTTAGGGGGATCCGCTGGCTCGCCGGACTTCGAACCTCGCCAATGCAAGCCAGCCCAGGGTTCGGGCCGGTGCTTCTGCCGATTCCGGCATTCACACCACAAGAAAGGGAAATACGATGTCCCAGGTAACGCAACCGCGTGTGCGTCGAGTGTGGGTGGTCCTTGGTGCGACCGTTCTGTCATCGCTGCTGCTGGCCACGCCTGCGCTGGCCGGCGATGTCCAGCTCAGCGGCCTGCAGTCCGCGCCGACCCACCAGCGTTTCATCGTGAAGTACCGCGACGGCAGCGCGCCGGTGGCCAACACCACCGCACTGGCCTCTTCACTGAAGAATGCCGCCGCCGGCCTGGCCAGCAGCCAGGGCCGCGCACTGGGCCTGCAGCAGGTCCGCAAGCTGGCCGTCGGCCCGACCCTGGTCAGGACCGATCGCCCGCTCGACCAGGCTGAATCCGAGCTGCTGATGCGCAAGCTGGCCGCCGATCCGAACGTGGAGTACGTCGAAGTCGACCAGATCATGCGCGCGACGCTGACCCCGAACGACACCCGCTTCAGCGAACAGTGGGGCTTCGGTACCTCCAATGCGTCGATCAACGTGCAGCCGGCCTGGGACAAGTCGACCGGCACCGGCGTGGTCGTGGCGGTGATCGACACCGGCATCACCAACCACCCCGATCTCAACGGCAACATCCTGCCCGGCTACGACTTCATCAGCGACGCCGCGATGGCGCGCGATGGTGGCGGTCGCGACAACAACCCGAACGATGAAGGCGACTGGTACGGCGCCAACGAGTGCGGCTCGGGCATCCCGGCCTCCAACTCCAGCTGGCACGGTACCCACGTCGCCGGCACCGTGGCGGCAGTGACCAACAACAGCACCGGCGTGGCCGGTACCGCGTTCAACGCCAAGGTTGTGCCGGTGCGCGTGCTCGGCAAGTGCGGCGGTTACACCTCCGACATCGCCGACGCGATCGTATGGGCTTCCGGCGGCACCGTCAGTGGCGTGCCGGCCAATGCCAACCCGGCTGAAGTCATCAACCTCTCGCTGGGTGGTGGCGGCAGTTGCTCCACCACCTACCAGAATGCGATCAATGGCGCTGTCGGCCGTGGCACCACCGTGGTGGTCGCCGCCGGCAACAGCAACACCAACGTGTCCTCGTCGGTGCCGGCCAACTGCCCGAACGTGATTGCCGTGGCGGCCACAACCTCGGCCGGTGCGCGTGCCAGCTTCTCCAACTACGGCACCGGCATCGACATCTCGGCACCGGGCCAGAGCATCCTGTCAACGCTCAACACCGGCACCACCACGCCGGGCAGCGCCAGCTACGCGTCGTACAACGGCACCTCGATGGCGGCGCCGCATGTGGCCGGCGTGGTTGCGCTGATGCAATCGGTCGCGCCAAGCCCGCTTAGCCCGGCGCAGGTCGAGAGCATCATCAAGAGCACCGCACGCCCGCTGCCGGGGTCATGCTCGGGTGGCTGCGGTGCCGGCATCATCGACGCCAACGCTGCGGTGTCCGCGGCCATCAACGGGGGCGGCACTCCGAATCCGGGCGGCAACGTCCTGCAGAACAATGTGCCGGTCACCGGCCTGTCGGCCAGCAGTGGTTCATCGCTCAGCTACACCGTCAATGTCCCGGCCGGCAGCAGCCAGCTGCGCGTGGCGATCAGCGGCGGCACCGGTGACGCCGACCTCTACATCCGCCAGGGCAGCGCGCCGACCGACACGGTGTACACCTGCCGTCCGTACCTGAGCGGCAACAGCGAGACCTGCACGGTGAACAATCCGGCCGCCGGTACCTGGTATGTGCGGGTGAAGGCGTACAGCACTTTCTCGGGCGTGACCCTCAACGCCCAGTACTGAGCCCAAGTCCCTCTCCATGGGCACGCCCCGGCCCAGGCCGGGGCGTTCTTGCATGGGGCCGGCGGTGGTACGTGCCGCCGCGCCATGGTGGGTGCCGACCTTGGTCGGCACGCTGTTCCTCAGACCGATTCGAAGCGGTTCGCGGCCACGTTCTTGCGCACGTGCTGCGGGTCGAAGATCCGCCCGTTCATCGCGATGTACACGCCGCTCGGCAGCGACTGCACCGCACCGATCGCACAGCCGATGTTGAACTCCGCATCCGAGCCGCGGAAGCGTGCCGGGCTCAGTGCACCGGTCATCACGATGGTCTTGTCCGGGATCGTCGCCAGCACCTTGCCGGTCTGCACCATCGAGTCGGTGCCGTGGGTCACCAGCACGTGCCGGGTCGGCTGCGCGGCGATGGTGGCGCGGATCAGCTCGCGGTCCTCATCGTTGATGTGCAGCGAATCCTTGCGCAGGATCGGAATCACGTTGAAGCGGAACGTCACGCCCAGCTCGCGCAGGATCATGCCGATCTGCGGATCGCCGATCTGGTAGTCCGACTTGTCGTCGAAGTAGATCTTGTCGATCGTGCCACCGGTGGTGACGACCAGGAGCTCTTCCATCATGTGCATGCGCGAAACCAGGACAGGTGCAGCGGCGCGGGGCCGGGAGCACAGATGATACGGCCCGGCGGGCGCAGCGTCAGCGTCGCTTGCCGAAGCGGGCGCGCAGCCCTGGCAGGCTGGCGCTGAAGATCACCAGCAGGGCCAGTGTGATTTCGATCAGCGCCAGCCAGCGCGTCTGCGGGTGGCTCCAGGCGCTCATCACGCCGTGGCTGAACCAGCCCAGGGCCAGCACCGAGGCCCAGAAACCTGTCCTGCGCCAGCCCAGGCGCAGCGCAATGGCCAGCGCGAGCGGTGGCGCGGTAAACACCAGCTGGGTGGCCAGCCAGTGCTTGTCATTGATGAACCAGCCGGCGAACAGCGCAGCCAGCCCCATCAGGGCCAGCAGCAGGACCGTGCGCTGCCCGGTGCTCATCGGGCCAACCGCTGCGCGATGTCGGCCACCCGGCGGCCAAGCGCGCGCGCAAGCACGGCTTCATCGTCGGTCGGCTGCGGGTCGTCGGCGGCACCGGCCACGTGGCTGGCGCCATACGGCGTGCCGCCACTGGTGGTGTGGCTCAGCGCCGGCTCGGTGAACGGGATGCCGACGATCACGCAGCCATGGTGCAGCAGTGGTACCTGCATCGACAGCAGGGTCGATTCCTGGCCGCCATGCATCGAAGCAGTCGAGGTGAACACCCCGGCCGGCTTGCCCGACAGGGTGCCGTTGACCCATTCGGCGCCGAGCCCGTCGAGGAAATGCTTCACCGGCGCGGCCATGTTGCCGAAGCGGGTCGGGCTGCCGAGCAGCAGGCCCTGGCATTCGGCCAGGTCCTGCATGCTCACGTAGGGGGCGCCATCGTCGGGCACCGGCGGCTGCGCGGTCTGGGTCACTGCGGCCACCGGCGGCACCGTGCGCAGGCGCGCGCTCATGCCAGGCACTTCGCCGACGCCCCGCGCGATCTGGCGCGCCAGCCGTGCCACCGAACCGCCCCGGCTGTAGTACAGCACCAGAATCTCGCCCATCGTGCCCGCTTCTCCTCGTCGTATGGCCACCAGTATGGCTATCCTGCCAGCATTCCGCATCGGGTACCCTTTCGCCGATGGAACCTTTGGATACGCTCAACCTGTGGATGGAGCGCGCGCGGGATCGCGCACGGGCCATTAGTTTCGGCCGCTTCCTGTGGCATCGCTTCCTCGACGACCGCCTGTTCCAGGCAGCGGCGGCGCTGGCCTATACCACGGTGTTCGCGCTGGTGCCGCTGGCCATCGTGGTGTTCGGCGTGCTCTCGGCCTTCCCCGTTTTCGACCGCTGGAGCGACCAGCTCAGCGACTACGTCTTCTCCAACTTCGTGCCCAACGCCGCGCGCGCGGCCGAGGGGTACCTGCGGCAGTTCTCGGCCAGCGCCGGCCAGCTCACCGCCGCCGGCTTCATCGCGCTGGTGGTATCGCTGCTGATCACCCTCAACAGCGTGGAAGAGACCTTCAACCAGATCTGGCGGGTTGGCTCCACCCGGCCCAAGCTGACCCGCTTCCTGGTCTACTGGACCGTGCTGACCCTGGGCGCGATGCTCGCCGCTGCGTCGCTGGCGGTGTCGGCGCGGGTGTTCGCGTTGCCGTTGTTCGGTACCCAGGAGGGCCGTTGGCTGGCCGAACTGGCCCTGCGGCTGGCGCCGATCCTGATCGAGTTCGTCTGCATCACGCTGATGTTCCGGGTGGTGCCGCACCACACCGTGAAGTGGCGGCACGCGATACCCGGCGCGATTCTGGCGGCGGTGATCCTGGAGCTGGTGAAGTGGGGCATCGGGGCCTATCTGGGCAGCTTCCAGTCCTACCAGAAGCTGTATGGCACGGTGGCCTTCGTGCCGATCCTGCTGCTGTGGATCTACCTGTGCTGGGTGGCGGTGCTGCTGGGCGCATCATTGTCTTCGTCGATGGCGGCCTTCCGCTACCAGCCGGTGGAACTGCGCCTGCCGCAGGGGTATGAGTTCTATGGACTGCTTCGCCTGCTCGGCCGCTTCCAGCATGCACGGGCGAAGGGCAAGGGCCTGGCCGATGACGAGATCCTGCGGCTGGAGCCGATGCTGACCGATTCACTGCTGCAGGACCTGATCTGCAATCTGCAGGACATCGACCTGCTGCGCCGCGATGAGCGCGGCGAGTGGCTGCTGTCGCGCGATCTGGACCAGGTCAGCCTGGCCGATCTTTACGAATGCACCCAGCTGCGCATCCCGGTGGCCGAGCAGCACCTGCCGTATCGTGATGACAGCCTGGGACGTGCCGCATTGGCGGCGCTGGACGATCTGCGACTGCCCTTGCGTGAACGCCTGAAGCGCAAGGTCAGCGATATCTACACCGATTCCGGAGACATGCCATGACCCGCAAGACCCCGTTGCTGCTGCCGCTGGCACTGTTGCTGGCGCTGTCGGCCTGCAAGCCGGCCCAGGAGCCCACCCCCGCCAGCAGCCAGCCACCGGCACAGGCACCGACCCCGGCCACCCCCGCAGCGGTGGAGGAGACCCCGGCCGAACGTACCACCGCCGAGTTCCCGACGCTGAAGATGAAGGCGGTGGACGGCAGCGACTACGACCTGGCCGCGCACCGCGGCAAGTGGGTGGTGGTGAACTTCTGGGCGACCTGGTGTGCCCCGTGCCGCAAGGAGATGCCCGAGCTGTCGGCGCTGCATGCGATGCGCAGCAACATCGAAGTGGTCGGCCTGGCCTATGAAGACATCGAGGTGCCGGAGATGCAGTCGTTCCTGACCAAGCATCCGGTGACCTATCCGATCGTGATCGTGGACCCGTTCGATCCGCCGGCGGACTTCGCCACGCCACGCGGCTTGCCGTTGACGCACCTGCTGGATCCGCAGGGCAAGCTGGCGCACACGTTCCTTGGCCCGGTGACGGCCGCCGACATCGAAAAGCAGATCGCTGCTGCCAAGTAGGTTGGGTATCGGCAGGGCTGCGCCCTGCACCCGCCGAAACTTTCAAGCAACGGCAACAGCAACTGCCAAAGTGCGATTTCCGTGTTGTGGCGGGGCGGTGTCGGAGTGCGGGGACGCCGCAAGTACGTCCATGTAGGCTTGGCAGCCGCATCCATGCGGCTGACACCCCGCACTCCGACACCGCCCCGCCTCTGACAGATTTCTGCGATCTGGTAGATCCACGCCATGCGTGGATGAATCTCTTTCAGATCTCGAATCAATTCGAGGTCAGATCCGTTTTCCTGCGGAAAACGGATCTGACCCCAGGCGCTATTCCGACAGATCGTAGAGATCTGTCGAAGGCGGGGTGGGTCCGCTTGCGGGGGCGTGAGCCGCATGGATGCGGCGACCGAGCCTACATGGACGTATTTACGGCGTCCCCCGCAAGCGGACCCACCCTGCCTACCCACAGGAAACCCGCTTCTGCTTCGGCTGTTGCTGTTGCCTTGGTTCGTAGCAGGTGCAGGGCCGCAGGCCCTCCCGACCCACCCTAATCCTCGACCGGGAAGTTCTCGATCGGCTTCAGCACATCGTAGTGCTCGCGATGCAGCTTGCCCTTCAGCTTCGGCAGCTCGGGCAACGGTGCATCCACCCGCGTATCGGGCAACCGGTCCAGCAGGTTGCGTACCAGCGTCAGCCGGCCCAGCCGCTGGTCGTTGAAATCCACCAGCGTCCACGGCGCCGCCTCGCGATGCGTCGCGCGCAGCATCGCCTCGCGGGCTTCGGTATAGGCGCTGTACTTGCTGCGCGATTTCAGGTCCACCGGGGACAGCTTCCAGCCCTTCAGCGGATCGAGGTGGCGCTCGGCGAAGCGCTTCTCCTGCTGCTCCTGGTCCACGCACAGCCAGTACTTGAACAGCAGGATGCCGTCATCCACCAGCAGCTGTTCGAACACCGGCGCCTGGCGCAGGAACTGCTGGTACTCGGTCTCGCTGCAGTAGCCCATGACCCGTTCGACGCCTGCGCGGTTGTACCAGCTGCGGTCCATCAGCACGATCTCGCCGGCGGCGGGCAAGTGCGAGGCGTAGCGCTGGAAGTACCACTGCGTGGCTTCGCGGTCGGTGGGCTTGGGCAGTGCCACCACGCGGCACTGGCGCGGGTTGAGGTGCTGGCTGATGGCCTGGATCGCGCCGCCCTTGCCCGCCGTGTCGCGCCCTTCAAACAGCACCAGCAGGCGTTGCCCGCTGTGCTGCACCCAGCGCGCCATGGCGGTCAGTTCCAGCTGCAAAGGCAGCAGCAGTTCGTCGTAGTCCTTGCGCTTGAGCTTGGCCATCGTCACACCCGCGGGGAGGAAGCCCGAGCGTAGCGCAGGGGCTGCCCAGGCGATGTCGACGCTACCTGGTCGCGCTTACCCTGCTGCGCCCGTCCAGCCGTTCTCACGTGCCAGTTGCTGCACCAACGCTGACAGATCGCGGGCAAACCCGCCCATGTCGAACAGCCCGCTGCGCTCGCGCGCCTGTGCCAGTTCAGCGCGCAACGCGGCCAGCGCCGCCGGGTCATTGCCCAGCGCGCTGGCGGTGGTGATGAACGCCGCATCGTCGGCGACATTCATCCGGGCCAGCCCCAGATGGTGGTTGAGGCTGCCGGCCACGCGCGCGGCGAACGTGTCGCCGGGGCAGGTCAGCACCGGGCAGCCGGCCCACAGCGCGTCGGACGCGGTGGTGTGGGCGTTGTACGGATGCGTGTCGAGGAACAGGTCGGCCAGCTGATAGCGGGCCAGATACTGCGGATGCGGCAGTTTGGCCATGAACACCAGCCGCGTTGGGTCCAGGCCAGCGGCCTGTGCGGCGCTGCGCAGGCGGGCGTCGGCATGGCCGGGGCCGGACAGCAGCCACAGCACGCTGCCGGGCACCGCCTGCAGCACTGCGAAGGCGCGGCCCATGCTGCGCGGGTTGAGCTTGTAGCTGTTGTTGAAGCAGCAGAACACGACGCCGTTTCCGGGCAACCCGCACTCGGCGCGGGACGGTGCCGGCTCCAGCATGCGGGTGTTGTCCGAGGGCTGGAAGGCACGCGGCAGGCGCAGCACCCGTTCGCTGTAGTGCGGCTCCAGTGAAACTGGCAAAACGAAGCTGTCGCCGATCACGGCATCCATCCACGGCGCCCCGGACGTGCCGGGGTAAGCCAGCCAGTTCAACTGCAGCGGGGCAGGGCGCATCGCCAGTACCTCCGGCGTGCCGCCGCCGCCCCATCCGCGCAGGTCGAACAGCAGGTCGATGCCCTGTGCGCGGATGCGTGCGGCGGTATCGGCATGTCGCAGGCCAGCCACATCATGCAGCTGTGCCGCTGCCTGCAGCCGCTGGCGGATGCGGCTGCCGTCATCACGATTCAACGCGAACAGATGCAGTTGCACTGCCGGGTCATGACGCAACTGCTCGAACAGGGCCACGGTCAGCAGCCCGGTGGGATGGGCGCCAAAGCCATTGGACAGGAAGCCGACCCGCAAGGGGCCGCGCCCGCGCACCTTCGTGGCGGGAAGGGGACGCACTCCCGAAGCAATCACCGCGGCGCGCGCGCGCGCGCAGGCCAGCTGTTCGGCTGCGGCGGCATCCTCGCTGAGGAACGCGAACGGTTCGACCACACCTTGGCCGCTGGCCAGTGCGCCACGCACTTGTGTGGCCAGTGCGTCCACGTCCTGCCAGTCGCACAGGCGACGCTGCCAGGCCAGGCGCTGGGCGGCGATATAGGGTTCGCCCGGCATCAGCGCATGCGCGCGGCGATAGGCCGTCGCCGCCCCTTCGGCATCATCGGCATCTTCCAGCGCATGGCCCAGCCACAACGCGATGCCCGGGTGCTGCGGGGCCAGTGCCGAAGCCTGGCCCAGCAGCTTCGCTGCATCGCCATGTGCGCCGGCCATCCAGGCCACGCGGCCCAGCCGCGCCAGCGCTTCGGGGTGGTTGGGGCGCAGTTGCAGTGCGCGTCGTGCGGCCTGCTCGCCGGCAGCGATGTCGCCGGCTTCCAGTTCCAGGTCGGCCAGCATCACCCAGGCCACGAAGTCGCCGGGCTGGCGCGCGATCGCCTGCTGCAGGTGCTGTCGCTGCTGCCAGGCCGTCATCGTGATCAGTCCGCCGACAACTGCGCCAGGGCGTCGACCTGGTGTTCGTGGCTGAGTCGCTGCAGCAGCGGGTCGAGGTCGCCGGCCAGGATGTTGGGCAGGTCGTACAGGGTCAGGCCTTCCACGCGGTGGTCGGTGATCCGGCCCTGCGGGAAGTTGTAGGTGCGGATGCGCTGGCTGCGGTCGCCGCTGCCGACCTGCAGGCGCCGCGATTCGGCCTGCGCCGCGTCCTGGCGCTGGCGTTCGGCATCGAGCAGCTGCGCCTTCAGGCGCTTCATCGCCTTGTCGCGATTGGCGTGCTGGCTGCGTTCGGTCTGGCATTCCACCACTACGCCGGTCGGCAGGTGGGTGATGCGGATCGCCGACTCGGTCTTGTTGACGTGCTGGCCACCGGCGCCGGACGAGCGGAACGTATCCACCTTCAGGTCGGCGGGGTTGATGACGATGTCATCGACTTCGTCGGCCTCCGGAATGATTGCCACGGTGGCCGCCGAGGTGTGGATGCGGCCCTGCGATTCGGTGGCCGGCACGCGCTGCACGCGGTGCGTGCCCGATTCGAACTTCAGCCGCGAGAACGCTCCCCGGCCGACCACGCGTGCCACCACCTCCTTGTAGCCGCCGTGCTCGCCCGGGCTGTCCGATTCGATCTCGACCTTCCAGCCCTGGCGCTCGGCATAGCGGGCGTACATGCGGAACAGGTCGCCAGCGAAGATCGCGGCTTCGTCGCCGCCAGTGCCGGCGCGCACTTCCAGGAACAGGTTGCCTTCGTCGCGCGGGTCGCGTGGCACCAGCAGCAATGCGAGCTCCTGCTCCAGCGCCTGCAGGCGCGCCTGCGCGGCGGCGATCTCCTCGTCGGCCAGCTCGCGCAGATCGGGATCGGCGCGCATGCCTTCGGCGGCGGCCAGGTCGGCCTTGGCACGGGCTTCATCGGCCAGTGCAGTGGCAACCGGTTCAAGTTGGGCGAATTCGCGCGAAAGGTCGCGGAAACGGGTGTTGTCGGCGACCACATCGGGTTCGGCGAGCAGGCGTTCCAGTTCTTCGCGGCGCTCGGCCAGCGCTTCCAGCTTACGGCGCAGGGTCGGCGTCATCGGGTCTCACGGGTGGGTGGCGGTAACCCGGCGTGGCCGGGAACAGGCGCTCGGCGGCGCGGGTCAGGTCGGCATCGCCACTCAGCGCGGCGGCGCGCAGTGCGGCGGTCGGCGGGTGCAGCAGGCGGTTGGTCAGGCCGTGGGCCAGCAGTTCCAGCACTTCGTCGGCGGGCTTGCCGTTGGCCAGCTGCTGGCGCGCGCGCTCCAGCAGCTCGGCACGGGTGGCTTCGCCGAACGCGCGCAGCTGCCGCAGTGGTGCCTGGTGGGCGCTGGCCTGCTGGGTCTCGATGAAGCGCGATACCTGCAGGTCGATGATCGCCTCGGCCTCGGCAGCGGCCTCGCGGCGGCCACGACGGTTGTCTTCCACCGCGCGTTCCAGGTCATCGACGGTGTAGAGGAAGGCGTCGTTGAGCGTGCCGACCTCGGCTTCGATGTCGCGCGGCACGGCCAGGTCGAACAGCAGCATCGGCTTGTGCCGGCGCGCGCGCAGGGCCTTGGCCACCATCTCGCGATGGATCACCGGCTCGCGCGCGGCGGTGGCCGAGAACACCACGTCGGCCTCGCCCAGGTGGCGGTCCAGTTCGGTCAGCGGCAGGGCCACGCCGCCATGGCGGCTGGCCAGTTCCTGCGCGTGGGCCAGGGTGCGGTTGGCGATCAGCAGCCGCCGCACCTTGCCTTCACTCAGGTGCCGTGCAGCCAGTTCGATGGTCTCGCCGGCACCGACCAGCAGCACGGTGGAATCGTCCAGCCGGGCGAACGCGTTCTGTGCCAGGCGCACGGCCGCCGAGGCCACCGACACCGGGTTGGTGCCGATCTGGGTATCGGTCCGCGCACGCTTGGCCACCGAGAAGGTCTGCTGGAACAGGCGGTCCAGGCGCTGGCCGAGCAGGCCATGGTCGCGCGCGGTCGACCAGGCGTCCTTCACCTGGCCGAGGATCTGCGGTTCGCCCAGCACCATCGAGTCCAGCCCGGTGGCGACCCGGAACAGGTGGCGCACAGCCTCGGCATCGGCATGCTGGTACAGATAGCCCTGCAGGTCGCCGGCCTGGCTGCGCAGCCACTGGTCCAGCGCCTGTGCCGACTCGGCCACGGCGTACAGTTCGGTGCGGTTGCAGGTGGACAGCAGCACCGCCTCGGCAATCTGCGGGGTATCGCGCAGCGAACCGAGCGCGCGCGGCAACGCCTCACCGGCGAAGGCCGCGCGCTCGCGCAGTTCCACCGGTGCGGTCTGGTGATTCAGTCCGAGCACCCACAGGGTCATTGTTCAGTTGCTTGCGATAAGCTGCTGGCCATTGGACGACATTTTAAGGCCCCGATGCCGACGATGCCCGCATTGATTCGCATCCCCAGTGTTCTGCTGCTGTCCCTGGCCTGCAGCCAGGCCCTGGCGGCGGTGCCGGCCAAGGCCCCTGTAAGGGCCCCGGCCACTGAGGAACTGGCGCTGGAACCGGTGATGGCCGGTGAGTTCGCGCTGCAGGCCGGCAAGCTGGCCGAGGCGGCGCGCTGGTACCTGCAGGCGGCCCAGCAGACCGACGGCGACGCCGGCCTGGCCGAGCGCGCGACCCGCATTTCCATGCTCGCCAACGATGACGCCAGCGCCGCCAAGGGCCTGGCCCTGTGGCAGCAGCGCGCGCCAAGCTCGTTGACCCTGCGCAGCGCCGCCGGTGCGCTGGCCATGCGCCAGGGCGATGTGAAGGCCGCCCGCACTGAACTTCAGGCGCTGCTGGCCGACCCCGACGAGCGCGGCTGGAAGTTCGCCCTGGCCGCGCTGATCGGCGGTGGGCGCGACCCGGCGGTGCCGGCGCAGGTGCTCGGCGAGCTGGTCGATGCCAATGCAATTCCGCCGAAGATCGAGGCCTGGCAGGAGTTTGGCCGACTCGCGCTGCGCATGGAAAAGCCCGAGCTGGCGCGGCGGATGATCGATGAGGTGGTCAAGCGCTTCCCGGAAGAGCCACGTGTGGCACTGCTGCGCGCCAGCCAGTTGCAACAAGCGGGCGAGACCGACAAGGCGCTGTCGCTGCTGCACGATGTGGAGCCGAAGACGCGCCAGGACCCGGAACTGCGCAATGCGGTGGCCATCGCCTACGACAGCCTGGGGCAGCCTGCTGCGGCCGAGCGCGTGCTGGCGTTCGGCCCGCAGGACGTGCAGACCTGGGGCATGCGCGCCTCGCTGCTGGCCAAGCAGGGCGACAAGGCAGCGCTGTCCAATCTCTACAACGAACTGTCGCGGCAGGCGGCCAAGCCGGACCCGGCGCAGCGCCTGCTGCTGGGCAAGATCGCCGAGTACCTGAAGCGCTATCCGGAGGCGGTGCAGTGGTACCACAGCGTGCCCGGCGGCGATGAGCTGAGCGAAGCGCGCTTGCGCGCGGCCAATGCCCAGGCCCTGGCCGGGCGCCTGCCGCAGGCCCTGGATGAAGTGCACGCGATCCAGTCCGATGCGGTGGTCGATGACGATGTGCGTCGCGACGCCTATCTGCTGGAGGCTGAACTGCGCCAGCGCGGCGATGACAGTGCCGGCGAACTGGATGCATTGGCCCGCGGCCTGGCCGCCTACCCCGATGACAACGGCCTGCTGTACGCCCGTGCACTCGCCTGGGAGCGCCGCGACGATATCCCGCGCGCCGAGGCCGACCTGCGCAAGATCCTGGTGACCGACCCGGAAAACGTGCCGGCCCTGAATGCCTTGGGCTACACCCTGGCCGACCGTACCGGCCGCCTGCAGGAAGCGCTGGAGCTGATCGACCGCGCCCGCGTGGCCGAACCGGACAACGCCGCCATCGTCGACAGCTATGGCTGGGTGCTGTATCGCCTGGGTCGCAAGGAAGAAGCACTGGTGCAGCTGCGCCGGGCCTGGACCCTGGCCAAGGACCCGGAGATCGCTTCCCACGTTGGCGAAGTGCTCTGGGTGCTGGGCAAGCATGACGAGGCCCGCCACTTCTTCGAAGAAGCGGCCAAGCTCGATCCTGAAAACCGCGCGCTGCTGCGCGCCCGCGAGAAATTCAATCCATGAGTGTTTCCCTGATCCGGCCGCTGCTGTTGGCGGCCGTGACCCTGGCGGTGACCGCCTGTACCAGCGTGGGCACGCAGAAGACCCCGGCGCCGGCGGTGGTCGAGGTTGTTTCAGCCGAAGCGGCGCAGGCCGAGGCGGCGCGCGTGGCCGCGCTGCAGGCACAGCCGGACTGGGCTTTCCAGGGCCGGGTCGCGGTCAGCAAGGGCAAGGACGGCGGCAGCGGACGCATCGACTGGAAGCAGGAAGGACGCCGCTATGTGGTCGAGCTGAGCGCGCCGGTGACCCGGCAGAGCTGGAAGCTGGCCGGCGATACCCATTCCGAAGCCGGCCGCCTGGAAGGACTGGCCGGCGGGCCGCGTGACGGCGAGGACGCCCAGCAGCTGCTGCTGGAAGCGACCGGCTGGGACATACCGGTCAACCAGCTGCCGCAGTGGATCCGTGGCCTGGTGGCCGGCGATGCTGCCGGTCCGGAGAAGGTCGAGCGCGACGCTGACGGCCGGCCGCGTCGCATGCAGCAGATGGGCTGGCAGGTGCAGTATCTGGACTGGTACCCGGCCGAGGCCGGACGCCCGGCGCTGCCGCGCCGGATCGAGGCCAGCAATGGCGACGCCAAGGTGCGCCTGCTGGTGGACCAGTGGGGGCAGGGCGCCCCATGAGTGCCGGGCACGATGACGCGGGCTGGTCCTGGTGGCCGGCCCCGGCCAAGCTGAACCTGTTCCTGCACATCACCGGCCGCCGCGCCGACGGCTACCACGAGCTGCAGACCGTGTTCCGCCTGCTGGACTGGGGCGATCGCATTGGCCTGCGCCTGCGTGAAGACGGCCAGGTGCGCCGTGAGGGCGAGGGCCTGGCCGGCGTGGCCGAGGCTGATGACCTGGCGGTGCGTGCCGCGCGCCTGCTCCAGGAAGCGGCAAAGGTCGAGCAAGGTGCAGACATCATCGTCGAAAAGCACGTTCCCGCCGGGGGTGGGTTTGGCGGGGGGTCGTCCGACGCGGCCACGGCGCTGGTGGTGCTGAACCGGCTGTGGCGGGCGGGTCTGGATGAAGAGGCTTTGGCGGCGCTGGGCCTGCGCCTGGGCGCAGATGTGCCGGTATTCGTGCGCGGGCGCAACGCCTGGGCCGAAGGCGTGGGCGAGCGCCTGCAGCCGATCACTCTGGCCCCGGCCTGGTACGTGCTGGTCGAACCGGGCGTTCATGTTCCTACGCCAGCACTGTTTGCAGACCCGGATTTGACGCGCGACAGCCCAGTGGCGAAAATAGAGGACTTCGCTTCCGGGACCTTGGTCGGGAATGCGTTCGAACCGGTGCTGCGCCGCCGTGAGCCTGCCGTCGAGGCAGCGTTCGCCGCGTTGAGCGACATCGGCACGGCGCGGCTGACCGGTTCGGGAAGTGGTTGTTTCGTCGAGTTCGCATCGCAGTCTGCCGCAGAGCAGGGACGGTCGAAGTTGCCGAAGGAGTTGCGGGCAAGGGTGGCAGCGGGCGTAGCGCGTTCGCCACTGCTGGATGCACTCGAGCAACACTGATTTATCACTGCAGGGGCGTCGCCAAGAGGCCCAAGGCACCAGGTTTTGATCCTGGCATTCGTAGGTTCGAATCCTACCGCCCCTGCCAATAGCGGCTGTGTCCGCGCCTTCCAGCGCATCGCCCGCGCGGGACGTGGAAACAACCGCGGTGTTGTCAGCAGCAAGGGTCCATCGGGGTCCTTGCCGACTCCGGATCCCCGCCACTCGTCCCCGCCCGAGACAATCATGATGCAAGAGTCCCCGAACCTGCTGGTCTTTTCCGGCAACGCCAACAAACGTCTGGCGCAGAACATCTGCAAGGAACTGGGGGTTCGCCCGGGCAAGGCGCTGGTCTCGCACTTCTCCGATGGCGAAGTGCAGGTGGAGATCGAAGAGAACGTCCGCAAGCAGGACGTGTTCGTGATCCAGCCGACCTGCGCGCCGAGCGCGGAAAACCTGATGGAGTTGCTGGTGCTGATCGACGCGCTCAAGCGCGCATCGGTGGCCAGTGTCACCGCCGTGGTGCCGTATTTCGGCTACTCGCGCCAGGATCGCCGCATGCGCTCCTCGCGCGTGCCGATCACCGCCAAGCTGGCGGCCAAGATGTTCAGCACCGCGGGCGCTGATCGCGTGCTGACCGTCGACCTGCACGCCGACCAGATCCAGGGCTTCTTCGATATTCCGGTGGACAACGTGTACGCGTCCCCGCTGCTGCTGGCCGACATCTGGCGCGCCTACGGCACCGAGAACCTGATCGTTGTGTCGCCGGACGTGGGCGGCGTGGTCCGTGCCCGTGCGGTGGCCAAGCGCCTGGATGACGCCGACCTGGCGATCATCGACAAGCGCCGCCCGCGCGCCAACGTCTCCACCGTGATGAACATCATCGGTGACGTCGAAGGCAAGACCTGCGTGATGGTCGATGACATCGTCGACACCGCCGGCACCCTGTGCGCCGCTGCTGCTGCCCTGAAGGCGCGCGGTGCGCTCAAGGTCGCCGCCTACTGCACCCACGCGGTGCTGTCGGGCCCGGCGGTGGACAACATCACCAATTCCCAGCTCGACGAGCTGGTGGTGACCGACACCATCCCGCTGAAGGACGCGGCGCGGGTGTGCAGCAAGATCCGCCAGCTGAGCGTGGCGGAAATGCTGGCTGAAACGATGCGCCGCATCGCCTTCGGTGAGTCGGTCAGCTCGCTGTACGTCGACTGAGTTTTCGCCCCTGCCGGCAACGGCGGGGGCATACCCCGGGTGCTTCTGGTCGCGGAAGCATCTTCAACCGCCACGCCGCAGGGCGCGGCAACAACCTGAGTAGTCGAAAATGTCGAAGACCCATGAAATCAAGGTCACCAAGCGTGAACTGCAGCGTAAGGGTGCGAGCCGCCGCCTGCGTCACGCCGGTGTGATCCCGGCCATCGTGTACGGCGGCAACGCCGAGCCGGTCGCCATCAGCCTGGACCACAACGAAATCTGGCTGGCCCAGCAGAACGAGTGGTTCTATGCCTCGATCCTGGACCTGAACCTGGATGGCCAGGTGCAGAAGGTCCTGCTGCGTGACATGCAGCGCCACCCGTACAAGCAGCTGATCATGCACCTGGACTTCCAGCGCGTGAACGAGAACGAAGCCCTGACCGCTTCGGTCCCGCTGCACTTCGTCAACGAAGACACCTCGCCGGCCGGCAAGGCTGCCGACGTCGTGGTCACCCACGAACTGAAGGAAGTGACCATCACCTGCCTGCCGAAGGACCTGCCGGAGTCGATCGAAGTCGACCTGGGCGAGCTGAAGGCCGGTGACGTGGTGTACCTGTCCGACATCAAGCTGCCGAAGGGCGTGGAAATCCCGGCCCTGGCGCTGGGCAAGGACCACGACGACGCCATCGTCACCGCCAAGGCCGGCAAGGCCGACGCGGCCGACGAAGAAGCGGCTGCCGCCGAGTAATACCGCTACGGTGCCTGCCTGCGGGCAGGCACCGTACTGGAAGGAACCATGGCAGGACTGCGACTGATCGTCGGTCTGGGCAACCCCGGATCGGAACACGCCCGGACCCGGCACAATGCCGGGTTTCATTTCGTTGAGGCCCTGGCGGAGAAAGCCGGTGCGCGATGGAATGTGGACAGCAAGCTGTTCGGTGAGACCGCCAAGGTCGAGATCGCCGGGCAGACGGTGTGGCTACTCAAGCCCGCCACCTTCATGAACCTCAGCGGCAAGTCGGTCACCGCCGCGCAGCGGTTCTGGAAGATCGAGCCGGAGGAAACCCTGCTGGCCCACGACGAACTGGACCTGCCGCCCGGCGCGGCACGGCTGAAGTTCGACGGTGGCCACGGCGGTCAGAACGGTCTGCGCGACACCATCCGCCTGCTCGGCCATGGCAAGTTCCATCGCCTGCGCGTGGGCATTGGCCACCCCGGCCACAAGGACCGCGTGGTGGGTTGGGTGCTCGGCCGCCCGTCGAAGGACGATGACGTGCTGATCGCGCGCGCCATCGACGATGCGATCGACGTGCTGCCGCTGGCGGTGCAGGGCGATTTCAACGAAGCGATGAAGCGCCTGCACACCCCGAAATAACCGGTAGGTACCGACCGTTGGCCGGTACGGAGTCAACCAGACCGGTAGGTACCGACCGTTGGTCGGTACGGAGTCAACCAGACCGGTAGGTACCGACCGTTGGTCGGTACGGAGTCAACCAGGCCGGTAGGTACCGACCGTTGGTCGGTACGGAGTCAACCAGGCCGGTAGGTACCGACCGTTGGTCGGTACGGAGTCAACCAGATCGGTAGGTACCGACCGTTGGTCGGTACGGAGAATGATTGGAAAAGCAGCGCCCATGTCGCTGTTTCCCCAATCACTTTCACCCCAGAGAGCTGTCACCCATGGGTATCAAATGCGGCATCGTCGGCCTGCCCAACGTCGGCAAGTCGACCCTGTTCAATGCGCTGACCAAGGCGGGCATCGCCGCGGCGAACTTCCCGTTCTGCACCATCGAGCCGAACGTCGGCATCGTGCCGGTGCCGGACCCGCGCCTGAACGAGCTGGCGGGCATCATCAACCCGCAGAAGGTCATCCCGACCGCGGTCGAGTTCGTCGACATCGCCGGCCTGGTCGCCGGTGCCGCCAGCGGTGAAGGCCTGGGCAACAAGTTCCTGGCGCACATCCGCGAAGTCGATGCCATCACCCACGTGGTGCGCTGCTTCGAGCACGGTGACATCGTGCACGTCGCCGGCAAGGTCGACCCGATCTCGGACATCGAAACCATCGATACCGAGCTG
Source organism: Stenotrophomonas sp. YJH_SMC_37 (assembly GCF_059370035.1). Classification (NCBI taxonomy): domain Bacteria; kingdom Pseudomonadati; phylum Pseudomonadota; class Gammaproteobacteria; order Lysobacterales; family Lysobacteraceae; genus Stenotrophomonas; species Stenotrophomonas sp. YJH_SMC_37. The sequence goes on along the minus strand of NZ_JCAFTG010000015.1, from coordinate 7,083 downwards.
GCGCTGGCCGACCTGGACAGCGTCGAGAAGGCGCTGAACCGTGCCGAGCGTGCAGCCAAGGGCGGCGACAAGGACGCAGCGGCGCGCAAGCCGGTGCTGGCCAAGCTGCAGGCGGCACTGTCCGACGGCAAGGCTGGTCGTTCGGTCGGCCTGGATGATGAAGAAAAGGCGCTGGTACGCGACCTGTTCCTGCTGACCCTGAAGCCGGTGATGTACATCGCCAACGTGCTGGAAGACGGTTTCGAGAACAACCCGCACCTGGAAGCTGTGCGCGCGCATGCCGCCGCAGAAGGCGCGCAGGTGGTGCCGGTGTCGGCCGCGATCGAGGAAGAGCTGTCCCAGCTCGACGACGAAGACCGCGATACCTTCCTGGCCGACCTGGGCCTGAGCGAGCCGGGCCTGAACCGCGTGATCAACGCGGCCTACAGCCTGCTGGGCCTGCAGACCTACTTCACCGCAGGCGTGAAGGAAGTCCGCGCGTGGACGGTGCGCAAGGGTGCCACCGCCCCGCAGGCTGCCGCGGTCATCCACACAGACTTCGAGAAGGGCTTCATCCGCGCCGAAACCATCGCGTATGACGACTTCATCAAGTACAAGGGCGAAGCCGGCGCCAAGGAAGCCGGTCGCCTGCGCCTGGAAGGCAAGGAATACCGCGTGCAGGAAGGCGACATCCTGCACTTCCGCTTCAACGTCTGATCCAGCGGCATCGGATCAACCCCGGACGCCCCGCCTCGTGCGGGGCGTTCGCGTTTCTGAATATGGATAAAAAATCACCACGCTTCGAAACGCCTGCGCTGCAATGCTCGCACCCACTTGTCCACACCAAGTTCCCATCGCTTTCCACGCGTGGTGTGGAAAACAACGGGAGGCGTGGATAAAAAATAACCACGCCCGGAAATGCCTGCATCGCAACGCTCGAACCCACTTGTCCACATCAAGTTCCCATCACTCTCCACGCATTGTGTGGAAAACCCCGGTGGCCCTCTGATAGCCGCCCACCTTGGTGGGCGCGCGGCGAGACAGTGCCCGCCAAGGTGGGCATCTACCAGAGCGCAAATGACAAGGCCCGCCAATGGCGGGCCTTGTCGTCCACGTCCTGCAAGGCGGCGCGCCTTACAGCGCGGTGCCGCCAAACTTGTGGGTGTACTGCAGGTTGATGGTGCGGCCGACGCTGTCGAACCAGGACACGTCGTAGTACGGGTACGCGGTATACGTGGTGTCCTTCGGCGGCATCTTGTTGAACACATTGACCACCGACAGCGACAGGCGCGAGTGGTCGTCGAAGCGGTACTGCACCGAGGCGTTGTAGCGGTAGGTCGCCTTCACGTACGGGCTGTCGCCGCTGTCCCAGTCGAACGACTGGTCGTAGCTGTCCGAAGTTGGCAGCTTGCCCAGGCGCGAGCCATAGACCGTCGCCGACCACGCGTCCTTCTCCCAGGTCACGCTCAGGCTGGTCTTGGTACGCGGGATGTCGAATCCGCTGTTGACCGCGAACTGGTCCAGGGTCGGGTCACCGGGGTAGCGCTGGAAATCGTGCTTCTTCACCCAGGTGTGGGTGCCGTTGAGGATGAAATCGCCGATGCCGGTCTGCATGCGGTAGCGCAGGCCGACGTCGATACCGGAGGTCGATTCGCGGGCGACGTTGATCGGAGCGACGCGCACGCCGTATAGGCGGCCATCACCGGTGCGGGTGATGCGGTCGAGCGCGTCCACGCAGGTCGGCGAGTTGATGTCGGCAGTACCCAGGCGGCAGTTGGCTTCGTTGGCCAGGAGCGTGCGAACGTCCATGTCCTGCACCTGCTTGCGCATGTCGATGTCAAACCAGTCCACGGACAGGTCCAGGCCGATCGCCGGCGACCAGACGAAGCCTGCACTCCACGAGGTGCTGGTTTCCGGGTCGAGCTGGCGGTTGCCGGTGCGGCTGCGGATCAGGTTGCGCTCGTAGTCGGAACAGTCGCTAGCGCCATCGGCGCGGCAGCTGTACAGGTCTTCGGCGGTGGTCTCGTCGTTGCCCGGTCCGGCGAACACGTAGTGCAGGTCCGGCGCGCGGAACGCGGTGCCATACGAACCGCGTACCAGCAGCGTGTCGATCGGGCGCCATTCCAGACCGCCGCTCCAGGTCGCCTTGCCGATGGTGTGGCCGGAATAGCGGTACTGGTCGTAGCGGCCGGCCACGCTCAGGTTGACCGTCTCGTGCAGCGGCATGCGCAGCTCGGCGGCGGTCGCCCAGCGGTTGCGCGAGCCCTGGCCGTCCGAATCCTTCCAGCTGTAGTAGTAGTACTGGGTGGCCAGCGGATCGGGATTCAGCGCATAGGCCTGCTGGCCCACTTCCACGGTCGCGGCGAACCCGGCATCACCGCCCGGCAGGCCGAACAGCGCGGAATTGGTCAGCGTGAATGCAGCCGTCTCGGTGCGCGACTTCGGCGAATAGGTAGTGCGTGCGGCAATCGAATCGTACTCGGCGCGGGTCAGCGGCCGGTACAGCCGCGACGGGTCCGCGTTGTAGATCGGGAAACCGTCGTCGTCCACGCCCAGCTGCGGGCCCAGGAACAGGTCATTGGCCTTGGCGGCGATGATCTGCGCCCAGCTGATCCGCGACTGGTATTGCGAATGGCTCAGCGCCGCTTCGTAGTCCCAGTTGCCGGCCAGATTGCCCTTGAAGCCGGTGGTCACGCTGAAGGTCTTCTGCGTGCTGCGGACCATCGCATTGCGCAGGCCCCCCATTTCCTCGGGTGAGAACTGGCGCTGCCAGAACTCGATCTCGCCGGTGGCCTGGTTGTTGAAGTAGCCCGACTCATCGCCATTGGCGTCCATGCGGCCCCACTTGGTGACGTCGCGCATCAGCGACATCGTGTGGTAGCCCAGCTGCACATCGGCGAACCATTGCTGGCCGTTGTCGAAGTCGTAGCTCAGCGAGGCGTAGCCATTGGCGCCGCGGCGCTTGCTGAGGATGGTGCCGTAGCCGATCGAGCTGTCGCTGCCGCAGTAGTAACCGTAGCGCGGGCGGTAGGCGCGATAGGTGCTGCCCTGGTTCTGCCCGGCCAGCGCTTCGCAGGTGGCCGCGCCCGGATCCAGGTAGTCGTCGTTGTAGTCCGTACGCAGGTAAGCGCGGCGGGCGATGCGCGAGCCCTCGGTGGGGCCGTCCTGGGTCGAATCCTGGATGTCGCGCTCATAGGCCCACAGCGGGGTCTGCGACTGCAGCTCGACGCTGTACACGGCGTTGAAGTTGCCGCGGCTGAAGCCGCTGGCCAGGCTCATGTCGAACGACTCGCCACCGCCTTCGCTGGTGGTGCCCATGCGCATGTCGATCGTGGTGCCGTCGGCCTTCTTCTTCAGGATGAAGTTGACCACGCCGGCGATCGCGTCCGAGCCGTAGATGGCCGAGGCACTGCCGGTCAGCACTTCGATGCGCTCGATCATTCCCAGCGGGATGTTGGAGACGTCGGTGAAGTTGCTGCGGCCCTTGAACGGCATCGGGAAGTCGGCGATGCGGCGGCCATTGACCAGCACCAGCGTGTGGTTCGGGCCGAGGCCGCGCAGGTCCACCTGCTGGGCGCCGGGCGAGAAGTCGGCGCCGCTGGAAGACTGCTGGCTCTGCGTCTCACCGCCGTTCTGGGTCATTGCACGCAGCACGTCCGGCACGCTGGTGAAGCCGCTGGAGCGGATCTGTTCGGCGTTGATCACCGTGATCGGGGCGGGGCCTTCCACCTGGGCGCGCGGAATGCGCGAGCCGGTGACCTGCACCGCGTCCAGTTGTTGCACCGAAGAGGAAGCCGGTGCCTGGGCCGCCGCGGAAGCAGCCACGCCCATCAACGCCAGCTGGATCGACCACGCCATCGCCTGTCTACGCATGAGGAATTCTCGGAAATGAAGCCGGCCCGCAGAGGAGGGGCCCTGTCCCCCATTCAGATTTCCGGAACGGGCGCGCGCATTTAACGCCTTTTTCATGTCCTTGACTACTGGGTCCCTATCTGGCAAAGAGTGGAAACGCTTGCAAGTCGATTTTGTTCAGGGAGATCAAGATGCGACGCCTCCATCGGACCGTGCGTGCCCCCTTCGCCTGGCTGGCGCTGCTGGTCTTGGCCGTGCCGTTGGTCGCCCTTGCGCAGGACCTGCAGGGCCCGGGCTTCGCCTACTACGAAGCCGGCGATCTCGACGCGCCCCGGCCCGGTCCGCGCGCACCGGCCATGATGCTGATGGGCGGTGGCGAATGGGTGCCGGAGGCCTTCCACTGGTGGCTGAAGCAGGCTGGCAATGGCCGCGTGCTGATCCTGCGCGCTTCTGGCAGTGATGAGCTGCAGGACCGCCTGTACCGCGAGATCGGCGGTACCACCGCAGTGCAGACGCTGGTCTTCGACAGCCGCCGCGGCGCCGACGATCCGGCCGTGCTGCGCGTGGTTGCCGCCGCCGATGCCATCTTCATTGCCGGTGGTGACCAGTCGCGCTACATCCGCTTCTGGAAGGGCACTGCGCTCAACCGCGCGCTGAACGCCCATGTGCGCGCCGGCAAGCCGATTGCCGGTACCAGCGCTGGGCTCGCCATCCTCGGTGGCTATGCATACGGCGCGATGGACGGCGGCAGCATCACCTCCGCCGGTGCGCTGGCCGACCCGATGGGCAGTGCGGTGACCATGGACAGTGGCTTCCTGCAGATGCCCTACCTGCAGCGCGTGGTCACCGACACCCACTTCGACAAGCGCGACCGGCTCGGTCGCCTGATCGTGTTCGTGGCGCGCGCCGCCCAGGACAGTGGCGACCCCGGCATCGTCGGCATCGGCATCGACGAAGACACTGCCCTGTGCGTGGAGCCCGATGGCCAGGCACAGGTCTACAGTGCTGACGGCGAGGGCAAGGTCTGGGTGGTCAGCCCCGGCCGCGATGCCGACCGCCTGGTCGAAGGTGAGCCGCTGCGCTTCCACGCGGTGCCGGTAACGGTGGTCGCCAGCGGCAGCCGCATGCGCCTGGATGACTTCCAGGCCGAGGCCGACTACCAGGCCGTGGCCGACGTCAGCGATGGCGAGATCGAAATCATCCGCCAGTGACCCGGCGATCCTGTGGCCACGCATGGGATGCTGTAGAGCCGAGCCCGCGCTCGGCTGCTCTTCAATCGAGGCATCAGCCGAGCATGGGCTCGGCTCTACGATGATGCCTCCCTTGCCCACCTGCTGGAGACGTATCCGATGAAACTGCGCCTGGCGCTGTCTATGCTGCTGTCCCTGCCCATGCTTGCCCAGGCCGCACCGGCCGCTTCACCGCTGCTGGTCATCCACGGCGGCGCCGGCGTCGAGCGCAAGGACCTGTCGCCGGCCGAGGAAAAGGCCGCACGTGACGCGCTGCGGGCAGCACTGCTGAAGGGTCATGCGGAACTGGTGGCCGGTCGCCCTGCGCTCGCAGCGGTCACTGCGGCGATCACCGTGCTGGAGGACGATCCCACCTTCAACGCCGGCAAGGGCGCAGTGTTCACCCACGACGGCCGCAACGAGCTGGATGCGGCGGTCATGGATGGCGCGAACCAGGCGGCGGGCGCGGTGGCGGGCGTGCAGCGGGTGCGCAACCCGATCCTGCTGGCGCAGACCGTGATGCAGAAATCCCGCCACGTGATGATGGTCGGGCAGGGCGCCGAAGCCTTCGCCGCCGAGCAGGGCATTCCTCTGGTCGATCCCTCCTACTTCCGTACAGAGAAGCGTTGGCAACAGCTGCAGCGCGCCCTCAAGGAAGAGGCCAGTGGCCAGGCACATGCCGACCTGGAGACTGCAAAGCACTTCGGTACCGTTGGTGCGGTCGCATTGGACGCGCAGGGGCATCTGGCCGCCGGCACCTCCACCGGGGGCATGACCAACAAGCGCTACGGCCGGGTCGGTGACTCGCCGATCATCGGTGCCGGCACCTGGGCCGACGCACGCTGCGCGGTGTCCGGCACCGGGTGGGGCGAGTACTACATCCGCACTGCGGCCGCGCACGAGATCTGTGCGCGCATGCGCTACCAGGGGCAGAGCCCGGAGCAGGCCGGCAAGGGCGTGATCAACGAGACGATTCCGCAGATGGGCGGCGACGGCGGTGCGATCGTGCTCGGCGCAGACGGAAAAATGGCCACGCCGTTCAACACCCAGGGCATGTATCGGGGCTGGATCGGCGGCGACGGCGTCCCTCATGTCGCAATTTTCGCCAACGAGACCCTGCCGGTTCCTGGGCAATAACCTTGCGTATCAATGGGTTTGCGACAGCGTGTGAAAAAAATGGAAAAAAGCGTTGACAGCCCCCCGTCCCATCAGCAGAATAAGCGGCTCACCACCACACACCGCAACGCTTCGGCGGCAACGGGTTGGGGTGGTAAGGAGGGATACCCAAGCGGCCAACGGGGGCAGACTGTAAATCTGCTGGCTTACGCCTTCGGTGGTTCGAATCCACCTCCCTCCACCAGTTTCACGTTGTGACATTCCCGGCGCGGGAGTAGTTCAATGGTAGAACCTCAGCCTTCCAAGCTGATGGTGCGGGTTCGATTCCCGTCTCCCGCTCCATTGAATGAACTTTGAATATTATCGAGTTCATGTCATAATGCAAAACTCGGCTCACGTAGCTCAGTCGGTAGAGCACTTCCTTGGTAAGGAAGAGGTCGAAGGTTCGATTCCTTTCGTGAGCACCATCTCAAGCATCACCTCTCAGACGAATTCGAGATAAGCAGCCATGGCCAAGGGTAAGTTCGAGCGCACCAAGCCGCACGTCAATGTCGGCACCATCGGTCACGTCGACCACGGCAAGACCACGCTGACCGCCGCACTGACCAAGATCGGTGCCGAGCGCTTCGGTGGCGAGTTCAAGGACTACTCCTCGATCGACGCCGCTCCGGAAGAAAAGGCACGTGGTATCACGATCTCGACCGCGCACGTCGAATACGAATCCCCGATCCGTCACTACGCCCACGTTGACTGCCCGGGCCACGCTGACTACGTCAAGAACATGATCACCGGTGCCGCCCAGATGGACGGCGCGATCCTGGTGTGCTCGGCCGCTGACGGCCCGATGCCGCAGACCCGCGAGCACATCCTGCTGTCGCGTCAGGTCGGCGTGCCGTACATCGTCGTG